>CAJOKY010000005.1 GCA_905235425.1 uncultured Selenomonadaceae bacterium | reverse complement strand
TTCGCCAACTTCTTTAAATCGGGGTGTGCATTAGCCATTGCAACGCTGTAACCTACCGCCTTCATCATTTCGCAATCGTTAAGATAATCGCCGAACGCCGCGCATTCTTCCGGCTTAATGTCAAGCATTTGCTGAATTTTGCGTATTGCCGAGCCTTTGTCAACGCCTTTCATCATAATATCAACCCAATTTGCAGAGGAAAGCAGTACTTGAACTTTGTCACTGATATTTAAAAGTTTGTCAAAAATATTTTCTTTAGCGTGACCTGTAGCGTCGAAGAAAGAAATTTTAATCGGCACGTCGCTAATTTCTTCCCATGCTTTAACCGTCCCTGTATGCGTGTAGTATTTGAAAAGTTCGTCGCGATATTTCGGCACGTCTTGAAAATCTTTTATGTACGCATTATTTTTTCCGCAGTATACGCGCAGAATATTTTCAATTTTATCAGCCGCGTGAAGAAATTTAAGAGCAAGTTCATCAGTCATTGGTTGGCTGAACATTTCCTTACCGTGACGCACTACAAAAGTTCCGCCGTCTGCAAGAAAAAGAAATTCATCGACATAGGCGGGAAAAGTTTTTATCAGTGAAAAATACTGCCTGCCGCTAGCCGGTGCAAAAATTACGCCGCGCTTTTTCAACTCGCCAATCGTCTCATCAAAACCTACCGGCAATTTATTTTCACTCGTCAAAAGTGTACCGTCCATATCGGAAAAAATAATTTTAATCATGTCAAGTCCCTCCGCAAAATCTAATTATCAGTAATTATAGCATATAAAAAAAGAGCCGCCAAAAATTTTTTGACAGCTGATTTTAGGTGTTAGCTATTAGCTTTTATGTGTTAGAGTAATCACGGGCTGAAGGTAACTTTAACCGTTGTACCTTTATCTACAATCGCGCCTGCCTCAATCGACTGATCAACTGCAAAGCCGGAGCCCTGCGCGTCGAAGTTAAGCCCTGCAGAATTTGCCAGCCGCGCAGATTCACGAATACTTTTGCCGATAAAATTAGGTACTGCCGCGCTGTCTTCAGGGATATCTTCATTAACGGCAGGAGTTTCCTCAACCAATTCTTTTTCTTCTTCAACTTCCTGCGTTTGCTGTATTGCAGTCATACCGGAAGAATCACCTTCGCCGACGTCTTCAGAAAGTTCCTCGTCATCAAAAATCGCGCCGCTCGGTTCAATTCGCATATATCTGAAAACTTGTGAAAAAATTCTTCCTGCAACCGGCGCGGCAATTTGACCGCCGTAAAAAGTTCCCGACGGCTCGTCAATTACCACAAGCAAAGTCAAGCGCGGATTTTCAACCGGACCGAAGCCGCAAAATGACGCGATATAAAGCCCTTCCGTGTAACCCGTGCCATACTCATTAATTTTCTGCGCGGTACCGGTCTTACCGGCAATTCTGTAGCCGCGTACCGCCGCTTTACGTCCGCCGCCTGCCGCTACAACCTGTTCCAATAGTCCGACAAGCGTTTTATCCGTCGCGGCATCAAGCGTCCGCCTAACCTCTTCAACGCGCGTTTCTGAATAGGTTGAACCGTTGGCATTTTTAATCATCTTGACAACGTGCGGCTTTAAAAGTATGCCGTCATTTGCAACGGAACTTACTGCAGTTATAAGTTGCAAGGGCGTAACTGCGATACTTTGACCAATAGCCATTGTCGCAATATCAGAGTCAACCATTTCATCCGGCTCATACAAAATTCCTGCCTCTTCGCCCGGCAATTCAATTCCGGTAATTTCGCCGAAACCGAAAATTCGCGCGTACTTGCTTAACGTATCAGCGCCAAGTTCAAGACCGATTAACGCAAAGCCGGTGTTAAGTGACTGCTTGACAACGTCAGCAAAAGTTACCGTGCCGAAACTTGCACCGTTCCAGTTTTGAATACGTTTGCCCGACACCATGACAAAGCCCGGGTCAACAAAAACTTGATTCGGTGACACAATGCCTTCCTGCAACGCCGCGCCTGCCGTTATGACTTTGAAAGTTGAACCTGGCTCGTATATTGACGACACTGCGCGGTTTTTCCAAATTTCCGGCTCATATTCCCAAAATTTATTTGGATTGTACGAAGGACGATTAGCCATTGCCAAAATTTCGCCTGTCTTAGGATCCATTGCAACGCAGGTTATAGCAAGCGGACTATTTTCAGCCATAGCTCTATCTAATTCCTGCTCCACGATAAATTGTATCGCGCTGTCAATAGTCAGCTGAATCGTCTTGCATCTGTCGCCTTGATAGCCGTGCCGCGCAAAAATTGAATCTAAAATTGGATTTTCGTTTCTGTCAGTGTACAAAAATGATTCGGTGACTTCGCCTTTAATGTACTTGTCAAGCGCCTGTTCAATGCCGTCAAGCCCTTTGTCGTCGACGCCTACAAAGCCAAGTAAATTTGCGGCAAGTACGTCATTGGGATAGTAGCGTTTAGCCTCGTCGCGAAAACCTAAACAAGTAGTGTAGTCTTTATCGCGAATCATGGCGCGTATGGCTTCATATTCCGCCTGCTCCATACGCCGCTTTACCCATACAAAACCGCCGCCTACGTGTATGTCGTCCAAAACATCGGCTTCAGTTTTGCCTACAAGCGGCGCTAAATCCTTTGCGAGTTGTTCGGCATTTTCCACGTGATTAGGATCGACGAAAAGCGATTTTGTCATGGTGCTTACCGCCAATTCGCGCCCGTTCCTGTCGATAATCGCGCCGCGCGGAGATTGTACAAGGTAATCTTGCCCGACTTGGTAACGCATTCTTTCAGCGAGTTCACTGCCTTGAACCAGTTGCAACCAGCCGTAGCGAACCAGTATGACAAAAATGCCGATTAGCATTACAACGACAAGGCGCGTTATTCTTATCTGAACTTTTTTTCTGTTATTGTCCATTACATTTTTTTAAGCGTTTTGCCATTGTCCGGTATTACGATTGTATTTGTAGTTTCCGCCGCCTGCAAGTTGGAAAGTCGGTGTAACTTGCTCTGTATACTTAACAACAAGTGCCGTGCCCGTGTTAAATCTAAGCACAACTTGATCTGCAGAAGTATCTGCCGCTGTAATTTGGCTGAGGTCTACGTCATACAAATTGACAATGTCTGAAGAATCGGCATTGGTTATAACGTCGTAACCGTCATATTTGCCATACCAAAACATTTCAGCACCTGTGCCGCCAACTAATGTATCGTCGATATTATTATATCCGCCCCATAAGCTTGAATTGCCTGTGCCGCCATAAATGGTATTTGAGTTGGAATAAGTGCCGACAAGTATTAAATCATTAGGATTGTCTTGCGCATCCACCGCATATATTCCGCCATCGTCTGTGTAAATGTCTGCCCAAATTTCAGCGGTAACTTTGCTGCCAACTTTTAAGGTTACGTTATCCATTGAATAGCCGATATAGCTAATTCCTTCCGCAGGATCTTTGGGCAAATGAATTGGATTACCGAAAAGTTGTACCCAATAATACTGATAATACGAAGAAGGATCATAATAAAAACCTACGCCAAGTTCGGTGTGACTTTTGCCAAGAATATTTTCTCGATGTCCCGTCGAGTTCATCCAGCCATTCATAGCCGCTTCAGTTGAGGTATAACCGGCACCAATATTTTCTCCAATATGATAAGAAGGGTAAGTATCTTCAACTACAGTCGAACAAGCTGTGCCATTGGGACGAGTGTGCGAAAAGTATGTTGTTAGTTCATTGGCACGAATTGCCGCGCCGTCCATCAAAGTGCTTGACAATGACAGAGCCGATAAACCTACATTGGCGCGTTCACTATTTACTAAATCTAAAACTTCTTGCGCATAATTACTTCCAACGTCCGCCGAAGATGCCAAATAATTTTCTCCTGCCGGTACAATATCATTTGACAGATAATCCTTAGGATAAAATTCTACGCCGTAATCCAAATTTGCTTTAACTTCGTAGTCCACAAAAATTCCTCCATTAACTAACGCGCTGATTGGAATTTTGCAGAAGTACATCTTTTAAGCGGTCTTCTATCGCGATGAGTTCTTTTTCTGCCGACGCGCGTTTCTGCCTGCCTTCCTGCTGTATGCGCATTGTCTCTTGAATCGTCGAAATTAAATCTTCATTGACTTTTTTAACCGTGTCAATATCGACAATGCCGCGTTCATTAGCCTTAGCCGTCTCAACAGAATTTTGTTTAAGCATCTCAGCGTTTTTACGCAGTAAATCATTCGTCGCGTCGCTAAGTGCGCGTTGCATTTCGATAACTTGTTTTTGGTGCGTCAAGCCGAGTGCAATTACCAGCTGATTTTTCCAAAGCGGTATGGTATGGTAAACGGCAGATTGTACGCGGTCGATTAATACGCGGTCGTTATTTTGAATAAGGCGAATTTGCGGCGCAGTTTGAATAGCCAGTGTCTTGCTAAGTTTAAGGTCGTGAATTTTTTTCTCAAATCTGTCAACACTTTGCTCAAAGTCATTTACAACTTGAACTGCCATAGGATCATTTTTCGCCGCCGCCTGCGCCTTTAACTTAGGCAGTGTAACTGTACGCATTTCTTCCAGCTTTTCTTCACCGGCGATAATGTAAAGTTGCAGGTCTTTAAAATACTCCAAATTCTTTTCATACAGCGTGTCGAACATTGCGACATCTTCCATAAGCTTAATTTTGGATTTTTCAAGACTTGACTGGATTTTTTCAACCTGCGTTGAAAGTTTGTCGTAACTGCTTTTAATATCGTCCGCCTTGTCGACAAGTGAACCGATAATAGGAATTTTGCTGACAAAACTTTTTTTCTCCGTTACATCGAAACCTTTAACTTTGGCTACAAGTGTGCCTAAAAGTTCGCCGACGTCGCCTGAATCCTTCGTACGCACTTTTGAAAGTATGCTGTCCGAAAACTGCGCGATTTCCTTTTGTGCAGGAGCGCCGAAAGTAAGCGGTGTTGACGAATCCATTAAATTTATGCCTTCCTTTATGGATTGCACTTTATCTCTTTCGGCAGGTGTCAACGTCTCAACTTGCTGTGTGACTTTTTCAATTTCGACTTTCGGTTCAACCGTTGTCAATCCTTGATCATTGCTTGTTGACGCCTTTTGCGCCATTAAATCATCTAAGTTTATCTCCGCCATTTCCATCGCTCCTTTTCATTATTGCAAGAAAAATTTATCGAAAGTTTTTACTTGCAGACGTTAAAATTAAAAATTTATTGTGATGCGCGATAAATCAAAATCATACCGAAAACAAAACCTATCGCGTTCGGTATCCATACTGCTATCATTGGATTAATCAAGCCGCCTATACCGATTGCGTTTGCCAACGTCATTATTGCGTAGTAGACGAAAATTATTATTACGGAAAATGCGAAGCCCATTGATGAACTGTTACGCGTAGGTTGCAGACCGAGCGGGACGCCGATTAACGCAAAAATCAAACTTGCAAGCGGGATTGTAAAGCGCTGATAAAGCTCCGTTTCAAGTTCATTAGTACTTACGTACTGCGTCTTCATAATTTCAATTTGCGCGCGCAGTTCCTTCATGGTTAATTCTTCCGGCTTTTTCTGTTCGCGTACAATTTGGCGCGGGCTTGCCTTTACGGGTAAAATTTGCTGATTAAATCGCATTGAGCGCGTGCGTTCGTCCTCTGAAATGTCGTAAATCATACCTTCATGCATAATCCATGCACCGTCGCGCCACTCTGCAAAATTCGCATTTTCAACGTGCGTGACCTTGCCGTCATCGTTAAACTCCTGCATAGTCACGCCTTGTAATGTTTCGTCGGTTGCACGGTATTCACGCGCGTAAACAAGCCGCTGAATCTTATCGTTCATAATTTCCTTAACGATAATGTGATCCTGCGACTTCATTTCCGTGTTGCCTTCAATCTCATAATAAACCACGTTGTTATAAGCAGTTTTCGACCAGGGGACGACGTGTTCATTAAAGAGAATTGAACAAATACTTACGACTAAACCTAAAAAAATTGCGGGCGCGGCTATTCTGCCGAAACTTATTCCGCAAGATTTCATAGCCGTAATTTCACTGGAACTTGAAAGGCGTCCAAAGGTTAAAAGTGACGCCAAAAGCGTAGACATTGGAAAAGTCCACATAATTATGCCCGGCAGACCGTAGATAAAAATTTTTACGATTGACGAAACCGACGCGCCGTATTCGGTGATATATCGCGCTATTCTGAAGAGCGTGCCTGAACCGATAAACACTGCCGTAAATGCGCAGATTGCAAATATTAGCGCGTAAAAAACTTCTCGCAAAATATATAAGTCTAAAATTCTAATGCGCAATGAATCACCGCTCGCTTTCTTGGGGATTAGGGGGTAGGAGGTAGATAGTAGGAGGTAGATAGTAGGAGGTAGGTTTACTACTTTCTACTTTCTGCTCTCTACCCTCTACCTTCTACTATCTACAATCTAAAATTATCACCGAGATAAAATTTCTTCGCAATGGGGCTTTCCGCAATTTCCGTAGCGTTGCCTTCTACCAAAATTTTTCCTTCGTTCAAAATATATGCGCGATCGACTATATTCAACGTCTCACGTACATTATGGTCTGTAATTAAAATTCCCATACCGCGTTCGCGCAGATATCGAATAATCGCCTGTATATCGGCAACGGCAAGGGGGTCAACACCGGCAAAAGGCTCGTCCAATAAAATAAATTGCGGCTCCAATGCCAGACACCGCGCAATTTCTACGCGCCGTCTTTCACCGCCGGAAAGTTCCGTACCCTTTCTGTCTTTTACGTGAGTTATATTGAACTCGGCTAAAAGTTTTTCAAGCCGCTCATTAACTTCGGCGCCGCTTAAATCCATTGTTTCAAGAATCGCCTTGATATTCTGCGTGACAGTCAACTTGCGGAAAATCGACGCCTCTTGTGTAAGATAACTTATGCCAAGCTGCGCACGCCGATACATTGGCATTTTTGAAATATTTACGTCAGAAAGAAATACTTCACCTGCATCCGGCTTTTCAAGTCCGACAATCATGTAAAACGACGTGGTTTTACCTGCGCCGTTCGGACCAAGCAAGCCGACAATTTCGCCCTTTTCAACTTTCAGCGATACTTCATTGACGACGACGCGCTTTTTAAATGCTTTAACTAATTTTCTTGCTTCAATGTACATATTAGGGATTAGGGAACAGGGATTAGGGATTAGAATTTTTCATACCTTGCACCGTGTACCCTATTCTTTTTTCCCTCCCGAATTTTTTTCATTATCTACATCAACAAAAATTTTTTCGCCGGTTTTTACGGTATCGGCAGATTTTTTCTCAACCTCAGCAGATTTTGATTCAGTGTCGGCAGGCTTTAAATTATCTGCAGACTTGGAGTCAACATCTGCAGTTTTTGATTCGACAGATGAAGGTCTTGACGCCGCCGCTTCTCTTTCACGTTGAAAAACTTCAAACTCTTCAACTTTTGGCGCACCGGTTGCAGGTTTTGCAGGAGTAGGCTTGACGGTTAAATTTTTATCATCTGCAAGATAAACCGTCAACCTGTTGCCGCGCATGGTGTTATTTTCTTGAACAGCCCAAGCGTTGCCGGTGATAATCGCCTTGCCGCCGTCCTTACCGAAATATTCCATTCTGTCGCCGCCTGCTTCCATGTCGCGAGGCGGGCTTATTGCATGGGCATTACCCGTACCGAAATAATATTCATCATCCAGCCAACCTTCCATAAAGTCAGCTGTAAAATCGCCGTCGCTACTGGTCAAAAGTCCGCCGCCGGGTATGACAACATGATTTTTTTCATCGGGATAAAAATCGACGTGATCCCCCATAAAAGTTCGCGTGTCGCCGTCGGGATATTTTGTATCGGGTTCAATGGTCTGTACGCCGTAAACATTGCCGTCCGCCTGCATATGTCCCGCGCCGTTGCTTAAAAGTCTGTCGCAAGTTATTCTCACGTTGTCGCGAATTGCTATAACGTCATCAAGCAAGTAAGCCTCCTGCGTATTGGAATTGTACATGGCGCGTTTACCCGTAGCACGCGCAGTGCCTTGACGTAAAAGCACGTTGCCTGCCGCAGTCATTATGCCGCTTTGCAAGTCATATTCCACAATGTCCGCATTGAGTTTTGAAGGGTCTTTATTTTCATTTTGGTGCTGAATATAAACGTTGCCGGTAGCCTTTGCTTGTTGCGTATCGACATTGTATTCAACTTCGTCCGCTTCCAAATGTGACGCTTCGTTTTTACCTTCCGGCTTATGTTCGACGTTTACTTTACCGGTAGCCTTCGCCTGTTGCGTCTCCATGTCGTATTCAATTTCATCGGCTTTAAGTTCGGAAGGCGCATTAACGTCTTTAGAAATAGGCTCGGCTTTTGAATCAGTTTCGGCAGGAGCTTGAACCTCTTCCGGTTTAGGTGCGGCGTTTTCTTCGGCAAAGGTAATGTTCGTGATACACGTTGCCGCGAAAAGTGCGATTAAAATTTTTTTCCAATGTCTCATTATTCTTCTCCAAAAAATTATCAATACGAATTTATTTAACCTATTCATTTGCCGAAGTTGAATCAGTCGAATTATCTGCAGAATTTTCGTTATCGTCTTTAACGCCTTTCAAAATTCGCGCATTACCTTTTAACAAAAACTTTTGAAAACCATTCATACTTTCTGCGCGGTCGGCAAAGGCTCGCATATCTTCTTTAGCAATTCTTACGTCTTCAGTGGCAATTAACATTTCGTCATCACTCAACCAATCAAGGTGAACTGTCGTAAGTTTGCCGCCTTCGCCGTCGGTTAAAACTACATCGCCTTCAACGTGAACATTTTTTGAATTTTGATCATAATAGCCTTGTATCGCAGTCATTTCTAAAACTTTGCCGTCTTCTTGAAAAAATTTTCCATGTATGCCTTTAAATTCGGCAAGCTGTGTATTGGCATCAATACGAATTTTGTCTGAAGTAATTTCCCAAATTTTGACGCCGTTTTTTTCTTCGACAAGCGTGTTGCCTTCGTACTCCATGACGGTCGGCGGTTCAATTTTATTTTCAGGCGGAGGCTCGGTCGGCGTCGTACGTATTACCCAAGTGACAAGACAGACAAACAGTACTGCGATTATGCCGATAAAAATTTTTGTCTTATTTTCCATGAATCCCTACCAATAGAATTTTTTTAGTTATGTGAAAAAAATTGTATCACGAAAAATTGAAAAGTGCAATTTGTTGAGTAAAAATAAAATTTTGTCGGCGGCATCAAAAAAATCGGCGTATCCATTTACAAAGATCACGCCGTTAAAAATATTTAAACCTATTCATACCGCAGAGCGTCAATCGGATCTAATCGTGCCGCCTGCCGCGCAGGTAACATTCCGAAAAAAATTCCTACGAAGAGAGAAAAGCCGAAACTTACCGCAATGCTTAAAGTACTGATAACCGTTTTAAAGCCGCCGAATTGCGAAATTGCCAGCGCCAGCCCTACGCCTATGAAAATGCCGATAATTCCGCCTAAAATGCTGATCATTGTCGATTCAATCAGAAATTGTAACATAATGCTGTTGTACGTCGCACCAATCGCCTTTCTGATTCCAATTTCCCGCGTCCTTTCCGTGACGCTTACCATCATGATATTCATAATGCCGATACCGCCGACAATCAGCGAAATTCCGGCGATTGAACCCAGTAGCAAAGTTATCATCGTCGTCATGCTGCTCATCGTTTCCATGACAACGGTTAAATTTCTTACGTTAAAATCATCCTCCACGCCTTCACGTATTCTGTGGCGTTGACGCAAAAGTTTTTCAATATTGGCTTGAACCTCGTCCATTTTGTCTTGTGAAGAAACTTGCACGTCGATACTTCGCACGTAGGTGATACCTATAAGACGCTCCTGCGCGGTTGTAAGCGGAATTAAAACAATGTCGTCCTGATCCTGCCCGCCGGTAGATTGCCCCTTGCTCTTCAAAAGTCCGACAACGGTATAAGGCGCATTGCCGACGCGAATTTTCTTGCCTACGGGGTTTGCCGTGTCGAAAAGATTTGTCGCAACAGTTGGACCTATGACGGCAACGCGATTTCTAACCTCAACGTCATGCTCGGTGAAAAAAATTCCGCTTTGAAGTTCAAGTGACTGAATTGATGAATATTCCGGAATAACGCCGGTAACCGTTGTATTCCAATTTTCATGACCGTAGACAACTTGGTAGGAACTTTGCACGGTAGGAGAGACGTAGTCTATATTTTTTACGCGCGCTTTAATCGCCATTGCGTCATCATAATTCAAAGTTGTAACTGAACCCGCCGCGCCGCGTATGCCGCCGCGATTGGAACTTCCCGACATTACAACAAGCCTGTTTGAACCTAGACGCGATAGCGAATCAAGCATATTGCTTTTAACGCCCATGCCGATGCTGACCATTGCAATGACAGCTGCCACGCCGATTATTATTCCCAGCGTCGTTAAAAGTGTACGTAATTTGTTGGCGACAAGTGACAACGCCGCCATTTTAATTAACTCGGTAAAAAGCATTTACATTTCCAAAAATAAATCAGCTGTCCATAACTTTCCATTCGTAATTAAATGTAAAGTAAACGCATCCCGGCATTTTATCCCACGCGTCAGAAATGCGTTTCACTGCAGCGGCAACATTGCGATGAGCATCAGTATTAGTCAGCAAAACAAAAAATTGATTATTGCCGTTTTGAGTTATGACATCACCGGCTCTGAAGTTTTCGTGAAGCATTGACAAAAATTGTTCAGCCGTTTCTTTGAGATTTCCGGTACCGCCTTCTTTATGACGAATAAGCGAAATTACCAAAAGGCAAGTCATTTTGCTGTAAGTGCCGCGAGTACGTTTCAAAAATCTGTAGACGGTACGAAAACTTTCAAATGAAAGTAAAAATGCTTTATCGTCAGAACCGCGCTCATTCAAAATCATTTCAACTTGATCAAGATTGGCAATTTCGTTAGCTTCGGCGTTTTCTTCTCCTTCGTATTCTTTGAAAATGCCGTAGCCGTGCTTGCCGTTTTGCTTGACGCCGTAAAGCGCCTTATCTGCCTTTTGATAAAGTTCCGCAAATTCCGTACCGCTCATTGGTACAAATGCACAGCCGATTGACGCGCCTAAGGGGATATTCATATCTTCGCCCATAAGACGTTTAGCCATTTCAACTATACGCTCGTTTATGAACTTAGACTTTGCGGCAACAGTTTGCTCGTCATGAATACCGTGACAAAACGCTACAAATTCGTCGCCGCCCATACGTCCCAAAATATCTGTGTGTCTTACGGCAGAGCGAAGGATATCGGCAAAATTTATCAAGACTTGATCGCCCATTGAATGCCCGTGAATGTCGTTTACCAACTTAAAACTGTCAAGATCAATCATCATCAATGCGCCGATAGATTTTTCACAAACTTTGGCAAGCTCAATTTGTGAAGAAATTTTATTCAAAAGTCCCGTAAGCTGATCTGTAGACGCATTTTTCTTCAAGCCCTTAATCTGCTCAACCGTTTGCAAAATGTTATCAACACGCCTAAGCAATACGTCGGGACGAAACGGCTTGCGAATAAAATCCATTGCGCCGTTATCAAAACCCTTACTTTCGGTCTCTTCGTCATGATCGGCAGTCATGAACATAAACGGTATGACTTCGTGATATTCTTCCTGCAGTTGAGTCTGCAATTCGTAGCCGCTCATACCGGGCATACGCAAATCCGAAAGCACCATGTCAGGCAACTCTTGACGGTAAATTTTCATTGCCTCTTCGCCGGACGACGCACAAAATGTTTTGTAGTGGTCGGTAAGCATGTTTTCCGTCATCATCAAAGAAACCATCATGTCATCTACGATTAAAATTTTTTTCATGGAAATTTCCCCTAACACGAGAAGTATGCTAAAATTACTTGCTAAAATATTATAGCACTTTCAATGAAAAGGGAAAATCTTTTTTTTATTTTAAGTGCGAGGGAGGAAAAATTTTTGAATAATAGAAATTTGTTTCACGGTTTTTGGATCTTGTTCAAAGACTATTGGAAATCAGAAGAAAAAATTAAAGCAATCGGACTTTTGGCAATTGTCTTGATATTAAATTTGATTTGCGTCTATCTTTTACTCAAGCTTACCGATTGGTACAACGAATTTTATAATGCACTGCAAGAGTATCAGTACGATTTATTTTGGTCGCTTACCGGCAAATTTGCATTTTTGGCGTTTGCGTATATATTCATTTATGTTTACGCGGTTTACTTAAGGCAGTTGCTTGAAATACGTTGGCGCACGTGGATGACGAATAATTATCTTGATTCGTGGATGAAAGGGCAAACGTATTATCATTTGAAAGACTCGACAGATAACCCCGACCAGCGTATTTCAGAAGATATTTCGCAATTTGTAAGCTTAACTTTGCAATTAATAATCGGCTTTATACGTCAAGCGGCAACGCTGATTGTATTCAGTTTCGTGCTGTGGAAACTTTCCGGCGAAATTACAATTGAAATTGCCGGCAATGAATTTGTAATTTACGGCTACATGTTTTGGGTTACGATAATTTATTCATGTGTCGGCACGGGGCTTGTTCATATTATCGGTAGAAAATTAATCGGGCTGTCATTTGATCAGCAACGTTATGAAGCTGACTTTCGTTTTTCAATGATGCGCGTACGTGAAAACGCCGAGAGTATCGCATTTTATCGCGGTGAGAGTTCGGAGCTGGAAAATTTTTCGTGGAAGTTTTCAGAGGTAATAAAAAATTTCCGCAAGCTTATGACTAAGACGAAACACTTAAATTTTTTCGTCATCGGCTACGGACAAGCGGCAGTTATTGTACCGTTAATCTTAGCCGCGCCGAAATATTTTGCTAAAGAAATACAACTCGGCGGACTTATGCAAACAATCAATACATTCGGCAGAGTTCAAGACGCTTTAAGCTTTTTTGTAGATTCATACGCGACGATTGCGAGTTTGGCGGCGGTTATACACCGTTTAGGCGGATTCACCGAACATATGACTGATGTCAAAAAGATTGAACGTCATGTCGAAAATTCTGTTGCCGATAAATTGACTGTTGCAGATTTAAATATTTCACTTCCTACCGGAAGGGAAATCTTAAACAAACTTTCATTCAGTCTTGAAAATGCCAAATCCCTTTTGGTAACGGGAGCGTCAGGTTGCGGCAAATCGACATTTCTCAGGACATTGGCGGGACTTTGGGCATATGCCGCAGGAAAAATTTCACTGCCTGCCAATTCGCGCGTAATGTTTTTGCCGCAAAAGCCGTACCTGCCGATGGGAACTTTACGCCGAGCGTTAATTTACCCTGCCGCTGAAAAAGACGCGCCGTCCGACGAAAAATTAATTGAGGCTTTAAACCTTGTCGAATTGCCGAATTTAGTTGACAAGTTGGGCGCAGTGGAAGATTGGAGCAGAATTTTATCAGGCGGCGAACAACAACGTTTGGCATTTGCACGCGTACTTTTGAACAAGCCGGAGTATCTCTTTTTAGACGAGGCTACAAGCGCATTGGATGAGCCGCGTGAATTGGAAATGTACCAAATGCTGAAAAAAATTTTGCCAAATGCTACGATTGTCAGCGTTGGACACAGATCGACTTTGTATCAAGTTCATGATACAGAATTGAAATTGTCAGGCAACGGCGCGTGGAATGAATTAAGAATTAAGAATTAAGAATGTAGAATTTAAAACTACTTACTACTCACTACTTACTACTTACTAAAAAGAACACTCGACAAAAAATCAAGTGTTCCTTTTTTATTTCATTTCTGGTGCGGATGGCGGGAATTGAACCCGCACGTCCTAAGACACCGGATTCTAAGTCCGGCGCGTCTGCCAATTCCGCCACACCCGCGACACAATTAAGCTGCAAATTTTTAGAAAATTATAACGGATTTATAAAAATTTGTCTATCAAAAAATTTATTTTTATCGATAAACTTTCCGAAAAATAAAGGATTGTTAATTGCCGCGTCGAAAAAATCAGCTATTCAGATTTTGTTTGAAAATTATACGAAAGAAGTGGTTTTTATGATAACTCCCGAACTCTTGGCAAGAATAAATGAACTTGCACGCAAAAAACGTACGAAAGGACTTTCTGAAGAAGAAAAAGCCGAACAAAAAATGCTTTACGAAATTTATTTGTCCTCAATTCGCGGGCAAGTCATAAATCTTTTGGACAGCATAAAAATTGTTGACGAAACAGGCGAAGTTCAAGGCAAGTCAAAAAAAAAGAAAATCTTACACCAAACAACGCTGAATCTTGAACAGGTTTATCATTGAGGGATTAGGGATCAGGGATTAGGTTTTTTTATTCTTAATTCAATCAAGTATGGTATTCGCCGTTGATTTTGACGTATTCGTAGCTGAAGTCACAACTCCAAACAGTGGCAGAGGTTTTGCCGAGTCCCAATTCAATGTCAATGGAAATATCATGCGCCGCCATAACTTTTTTAAGTGCATTTGCATCATAATCTGCACCGACGCCATGCGCGTAAACGGGAATGCCGCCGAATTTTACTACTGTTGACGCGGGATTAATCTTTACGCCGGAATATCCTACCGCGCAGATAACACGTCCCCAGTTAGGATCTTCACCGAAGAAAGCGGTTTTTACGAGCGGAGATTTTGCAACACTCATACCCACTTGTTTAGCGTTTGCAAAATTATCAGCGCCGTTTACATTAATAGTTAAAAATTTCGTCGCGCCTTCACCGTCAGCGGCGATTTTTTTTGAAAGCTCGCGGCAGATATTTTCAAGCGTTGAATGAAATTTTTCGTAGTCGGCATTTTTCTCCGTGATTTTTGGATTACCCGCCGCGCCGTTTGCAAGCACCGTAACCATATCGTTAGTGCTCATATCGCCGTCAACAGATATCATATTGAAAGTGACTTCGGTAACTTCGCTTAACGCCTCTTGTAAAAGTTTTTGGTCAATGTCAGCGTCCGTCGTGATAAAACAAAGCATCGTAGCCATATCGGGCTGAATCATGCCGGAGCCTTTTGCAATGACGCCGAAACGAACTTGCTTGCCGCCTATTTCAACTTCAGTAGCTCCCGCCTTTGAATAAGTATCAGTCGTGATAATCGCGTTGCCGGCATTGACACTTCCTTCACGCGAAAGATTTTTTACGGCGTCTTTAATACCTGCCGCCATTTTATCCATAGGCAGATTGACGCCGATAACTCCGGTAGACGCAACAACTACGTCATCTTGACGGCAGTGTAATTCCTGCGCGGCAATTTCTGCCATTTGCTCGGCATCTTTCAGACCCTGTTCACCGGTACAGGCATTGGCGCAACCGGCATTTGCAACGATAGCGTGGGCAGTTCCTGTATCGATAACAATTTTGCTTACGCGTATAGGTGCGGCTGCTACTTGATTTTTCGTAAATACTCCTGCGACTGCCGCTTCTTTTTCCGTGTAAATTACGGCGACATCAAGGTTGCCGCTTTTTTTAATACCTGCGCGGACGCCTGCCGCTTTAAAACCCTGCGGGTAAGTGACGCCCGCCGCTTTATGTGCTTCACTAAACATTTAAAATAAAAATCTCCTTTCGGTGAATAGTAAGTAGTAAGTAGTAAGTAGTGAGATAGTAAGTAGTTTTTAATTCTACACTCTTAATTCTTAATTCTATATTACCACGGGGTGAATTGCCAGTGAAATTCAACTTTCTTTCTCTTCGCCCGCCAACGTAATATCGCCGTTGAGCAGTGCAAATCGCGGTACCAGTAATAATCCACGTCTTCAAGAGTGCCGCTTTCAGTGCTGTACTTTACGCCGATAACAAATCTATCCTTAGGCGTCAGTTGATAACTCATACCTGCCAAAAATTTGCCGGAATAGCTGTCGGGATTTTGATATTCATACAGAGAATTTTGTGAATTATTTTTTGTGTACTTGTAGCCTATGAAGGCGGCGAATCTGTCATCAAATTCACGAGCAAGCTTAATATCGTAGTTCATACCTTTTACCGTCGTATTGCCTATGTTTTCAGGGTGATTTACATTGTCACGAGTAAAAGTGTAACTTGTTTGTAACATAAGAATATATTTTTTGTCAATGATAATCGGATCGTGATACAAGGCAGCTTCAAATTTATGGTGAATACTTGACGCTTCATCTGAACGCCATCTGCCGACTTCATATTCCAACTTGTAACTTAAAGGTAAGCCTCCAAAATGCCTATTGTACGTCGTAAGCAGTCCCGGAGATTTTCTAATCCATTTTGAATTGGAGTCATAGTAAAAGCCGTACAAAAGGCGCATATCCAATCCTCTGTTGGCGTATTGAAGTTCGGCACTGCTACGTACACCGTGCTTTGTTTCAATATGCGCATTTATAACGCCGCGCAGATTGTCGGTTATCGGAATTTCAAAGGTATCCTCAATGTAAGCGCCGTTGTCCGAGCTGTAACCTACACGCGGGAAGTACGGTCGCTCTTCCGCCTCCATCTTCCTTTCTTCGTATTCCTTCGTACCTACAAGCCTGTCTTTAATCCAAAATTTCACGTTGTACATACGAATAATTTGCTCGGGCCAAATTTCTATTCTGTCAGCGCTTGAATGGTAATCAGGCAGTTTAGCACCGCACTTTGTCAGCGTGCCTTCGTAAACTACAAGGTGGTCCGGATAAAATTCAAAACGCTTGCCGGTAATGTAATACTCACCGGCTTTACCTTCTGCGTAGTCAGTGCTGCCGGTTTTCGTGCCGTAGTTGTAAATCATATTGTAGCCGTCCAAAGTTACGCGCGGCGCACCTTGCATCAGTTGCAACATATGACCTCTGTTTTCTACGCGAACTTCTTGATCTTTGACGTTGCCTGTGACTTCGTCACTTTGAAAACGGTAGCCTTCAAGCTGAATTATGTCAACTTTACCGGTAGCGATAAATTCACCAGTCGCCGCGTTGTAACTCAAATCGTCGCCTTCAAATGCAACGGGAACTTTACCTTCAACAATTTCACTCGGCAACTGATTTTTATGCTCTTCAATGTCGGCAAGGAGTTTTTTCTGTTCCGGTGTCAACTGATTGGCGCGGCGTTCACGGCGTCGATTTTCTATGTAGTCAAAAATATCTGCGTCGGTATCGGAACTAGATTTATACGCGGCTTGCACTTTCGGAATATCGACAGCCGAAAAACCTAAGCCGAAAATTAAAAGTAGAGGCAATGCGCGATTTACAGGCAGGAAAATTTTTTTGAAAAGACTGTCGCCACTGTTGCCGAGTCCTTTTTTATTAAACTTCCTTGAAAGTTTTTTGATAAATTTTCTGATCATCAGTCTACCAACTTCATTTTAGGGAACAGGGATTAGGGATTAGGGAAGAGTACTCCTAACTCCTCACTCATACTTTGTATAAAAGTCGTCGCCAAGTTCAGGATCAAACAAATCATCGGTATTTTCTTCAGAACCGCTTGTCTTTAATGTCACTGAACCGCGTCCGCCTTTAAGCGCATAAACGGCGGTATCAGCCTTAGTTTGAATATAAAGTTCGGTATCGGCAGGGATTTCAAGATTTTTGCCGTGTACAAGTGCCTTATTCCAATCATCGTTTAAATTTATCCCTGTCAGTGCCGCACCGTTGATCATATTTTTTTCCGTCATAAGGCTAATGGCTTCATAATCTATGCAGGTTTCAACTTCTTGACCGTCAATGCAGGTGAGTCTATTAAAATTTATAATCAGTTTACCGTTACTGCCCCAGCCGTCCGGTCTTTTCACGGTCTCCACAATTCCTTTGCCATAAAGCCCTTTTGCAAATACAAGTGCATCATCAACAATAACGTCTTCGACAACACGAATTTTCACAATGTCGCCTACCTGCGCGTCACGTGAACCTATGGGATCTATGAGCGCAACTTTTATCAAGGTGTTGGCAGGCAGTTGAATTTCGTACATCGGAATATCTTCCCTGCCAAATGACGCCTTGACTAATTCGCGTATACGTGAAATGAAAGTGCCTTCCGAAATTTCGCCGAGCATTTCCTTTTCAATATTCGCTATTCTAGTATCAATGCCGCCGTAATTTACTTCGTGCTTTAAATTCCATTCAACGGCGTTAAGCTTTGCCAAAAGACCGGGAGTCGCGGAATTGTCGTAAATGATATTGTAAAGCGCTTCAATTCGCGTATTCATATCCTCTTGCAAATTTTGTCCTGAATAATCTTTTTCAAGCTTATTTAGTCGCGGCAATATCGCGCCTTCTTGTGAATCGCCGTAGCTTTCACGTTCAATCTTAGCAATAAGTGCATTGGCAGAAGTTTCGGCAAAAGTCACATTGCCTGCCGATATTACAATGAACGCCATTACCGCGCAAATAAAAAATTTATAAATCCTCATTACATCCATCCTCCTTTCAAAGGCGGCGAATTTTTTAAATTGATCCCTCGATAACAAACTTTGCCACATCGCCTATCAATGAATTTTTAGCGTAGGAGGCTGTAGCTCTCGGCGTGTTATCAGATTTTAATTCCGTCCTTTCATCATAAGACAAAGTACGCACAGATTGTATAGCGTAAGTTTGCTCCCAATAATCTATCTTCAAATTAACTACTTCCATTTGATTTAAGCTTGCACGTATTATTGCCAAGTCCACGAAAAAAATGCTGTCGGTTACCATTTGAATTGTGCTTGCGTCGACATAGTAGCCGATATCACCGTTTGCGTCAATAAACCGTAAATCTTCTGCAGAACAATTCGTGAAGTCAAAAAAAATAACCGCCGCAAAAATTACGCCGAAAAAAATTCTAACGAACCTGCGCATTTTCAACCCTCCGCCAAAAAATTTTTCAACGATAGTATAAAACGAAATTTAAAACTAAGCAAGGTAACTTTGAAAAAAAATCATAAAATTTTCATATAAACCTGCGCGAATGTGTACAGCTTTATCAGCAAAAAAAATAGCTTGCATAAGTCGAACTTACACAAACTACTTTGACATTATGGAAATTTTTTTCTTACTGCAAATTTTTTTCCAAGAGCTGATTGACAAGTTGCGGATTGGCTTTACCCTTCGTCAACTTCATAACCTGCCCGACCAATGCGCCGATAGCTTTTTTCTTACCTGCGCGGTATTCTTCGACGGCTTTTGGATTTTTCGCGATAACCTCTGCGATAACGCCTTCAATCGCGCCGGTGTCGGTAATTTGTACAAGCCCTTTGTCTTTGACGATTTTTTCCGGCGAGTCTGCGCATTTCCACATTTCGGCAAATACAGTCTTAGCAATTTTGCCGCTGATTGTACCTTTGGCTATCATCAAAATCATTTCGGCAAGGCGTTTCGCATCGACAGGAGAATTTTCAATCGTCAAGCCGTCCGCGTTGAGATTTTTTGAAAGGTCACTCATAATCCAGTTGGCGGCAAATTTTGCATCCGCACCGAAGTTTACAACGGCGTCAAAGTATTCAGCCATTGCGCGTGAACTCGTGATAATTCCGGCGTCGTAGTCAGAAAGTCCAAAAGTTTTTGTAAGGCGTTCGCGGCGTGCGTCGGGCAATTCCGGCAAAGATTTTCTAAACGCCTCAATCTCTTCGTCACTTGTAATAATCGGCGGCAAGTCCGGCTCCGGCATATATCTGTAATCGTGCGCATCTTCCTTTGAACGCATGGACTGCGTGATACCTTTTTCAGGGTTCCAAGTGCGCGTCTCTTGAATAATTTTGCCGCCGTCGTCCAAAACTTCAGCCTGCCGCTCAATTTCGTAATTAATCGCGTCTTCAAGCGCCTTGAATGAATTTATATTTTTCATTTCGGTACGCGTGCCGAGTTTGTCACTGCCTATCGGTCGAAGTGACACGTTGATATCTGCGCGCAGGTTGCCTTCTTCCATGCGGCAATTTGAAACGTCGATATATTCAAGAATGGATTTAATTTTTTCCATATAAGCGCGGGCTTCGGCGGCAGAGTGCATATCCGGTTCAGAAACAATTTCAATCAGCGGTACGCCGGTGCGGTTGTAGTCAACATTGGACGTGGCGGAATCTTTTATTGTAGTGCCGCTGTGAACGAGTTTACCGGCGTCCTCTTCCATATGAATGCGCGTCAAGCGTACATTTTTTTTCACGCCGTCAACTTCAATTTCCACGTGACCTTCATACGCTATCGGTAAATCGTACTGAGAAGTTTGCCAATTTTTTGGAAGGTCGGGATAATAATAATTTTTTCTGTCAAATTTACTGTAGCGATTAATCTTGCAATTAGTAGCAAGTCCCGCCTTAATCGCAAACTCTACAACTTTTTTATTTACGACGGGCAGGACGCCGGGCAGTCCCAAACATACGGGGCAGGTATGCGTGTTTTGCTCTGCGCCGAAAGTGGTTGCACAGCCGCAGAAAATTTTTGTTGCAGTTTTTAATTCGCTGTGAATTTCTAAACCTATTACTGCTTCATATTTCATTAAAAAATTTACCTCCATGTAGCGGTTAGCTGTTAGCTGTTAGCTATTAGCTGTTAGCCATTAGCAGTTAGCCATTAACAGCTATACTCACTGATATAATTTAATAAACGGCGCCGTGTAATTGAAATCAACATACTCAACCGCATTTGGATTGGTATCAAGATCGCGCAGAAAATCTTGTGTCAATTTAGCCTTTTCCTCAAGCCGTTCAAGTGCGCCGATACGAATTTGTACAGGTCTTTCCGTCGCAGTGTACGCCACAATATAATTTTCAGCAACTATCGCCACTTCGGAAATTTTATTCAAAGACGCGGCGTCAAGCAGTTCCAAAAAATCCAAAATCTTTTGTACGTGTTCATCTTTAACGTCATCTCCGATATACAAATCTTTAATCAGCGCACCGGTTATCATTGGAATTTTCATTTCGCGCAGATTTTTATAGCTGTCTAAAATTTTGCCGTGCTTGTCAATGTCAAGGTAGCCGTAATTGCAAACAACGGTTGCAATAGGCATTCGCTCGGTGACGATAACTTCCAAAGTATGCGGTAATTTTCGGCGTACTGTCACATCTTCTATGCGCACGTCATTCAGAAGGCGTCCTGCAACTTTATCTGTTTCCAATTTGAAAAGCGGCTCGTTAATGTAAATGTCGCCGACTTTTAAAATATCGTCAACCGTCAAATAGGTTGAGCCGGTAAGCTTAACTTCCTGCAACGTGAAAATCGGCAAGTACACAAGCATACCCAAAATGACGCCGCATATTAAGAGAAAGATTATCCCTTTGACAAGACGCTTGCCGCTCCTGCGCGGTTGCTTTTTAACAATTTCAGCCATAAATTTTTCCTGTTAGATAGTAGAGAGTAGGGGGTAGATCGTAGGGGGTAGGAGGTAGAATCTACAATCTACAATCTACTCTCTACCCTCTACCCTCTACTAAATCATATTCTTTTCGTAAGCGTCATAAAGCGATTTAAGCTCTTCAATCTTTTGATAAATCACAATCTGTAAATCGGACGCCTCATCATACTTTCCGATTTCCAACGCCTTAATTAAGCGTGTGAAAAGGGATTTTTCGTCGATAGAATCTTTAGCCAACTCTGCGCGGAGCGTAAAAATTTTATTCCAATTATAAGCGTCTTGATCCGTCACGAAAGGCATTTCAACTTTTTTGGCTTTACGTACCAATTCGCGCATTTCCGGCAAAATTCTAGAAATTAATTCCGTCTTCCAACGCAGTAACGCGCCTTCACGAAAAGCGTTAATAATACGTTCATGCAATGCGCCGCCGGAGGAGATGATTTTAACTTTGTCAGGATATTTTTCAAGCGCCGCAATATTTTCCCAAACAGTGGCAGGCGGTGTACCGAAAAGCCTGTCGCGTTCATCTTGCGTGTAAGCCTCGTAAACGTCTTCTTCACTTCTGTAGGCGCGATCTTTTTCAAGGTAAAAACCTTCCTGTCCCGCATCTTTTGAAAGTTCCGCCAAAAGCTCATCCGTCGTATGAGTGACAGACATTTTTATACCGTCAAGAATCGCCGAATACGCGGCGGCAAGTACCAAGTAGGTATTCGTGTAGGGATTGCAGGCGCGAAGTTCAAAACGTGTTGCCATAGGATTTTCCAAGTCACGAATCAAGCCGGCTAAAATTGTACGGTTGCGGCTGGGAAATTTCGGCGTGTAGCCGAGAGAAGTCACGATACATACCGGCGCCTCAAATCCCGGCTTAAGGCGGTTAAGTGAATCATTTGTAGCGCTTACAAAGGGGCTTATAACTTCGTAATATTTCAGCAGTCCCATCAATGCGCCGAATCCTGCCGCACTCATATAATCTTGCTCGGGATTTTTCGCGGCGAAGAGATTGTACATTTTGCCTTCGGCAGTTATCGCGGCAAGACCAATATGCGTATGTTCGCCGTTACCTGCAAGACCAATCATCGGCTTAGCTTTAAAGCTGACTTCAAGACCGTTGGCGCGGAAAATTTCTTTGACTACGGTGCGCACTAAAATTTCATTATCAGCCGCCTGTACCGCGTCTGAAAATCTCCAGTCAATTTCCAACTGTTCGCATACATGCGTTAAATGTCCCGACTCGTCAATCTGCGCCTTGAGTCCGCCAACCTCTTTGTGTCCCATTTCGACATTTAAGCCGTATTTATCCAACTCGATCAAAGTTTGTTCAAGCGCACACCTAACCGCGCCGTGAGTGCGTTCCCAATACTGCTCCTGCATAACCTGCGACGCGCTCATTTCTTCAACTGCCGCCTCTTCAAGCGGTGTCTTTACCCAAAATTCAAGCTCCGTTGCAGAAGTAAATGCAATGTCGGTAACGTCTTTACCGTTGACTTCAAGCCCGCTGACTGAAGGGTAATGATGAAGTAAATCTACCAACTCTTTTTTGACGTTAATCAGCGTATCGGTTAAAACTGCGCGGGAGTCAACGCGCTTGCCTTCGTGAATCAGAAAAGCCGGTATGCGCAAAGTTCCGACGGGGCGATTGGTAACGTTATCGTAATGTTCAAAGTTGTAGTCGACGAACCAATTTACAGAATGGTCAATCGGCATATCAACCTTTGCATTGTTAAGCGTGGCAATGCCGGGCAAAACTACTGAGCTGCCGTCTGTTTGAACTGCGCGACCGGCAAAAAATTCGTCCATATCCTTAATGAAAAGTCTAACGGGAATTTTTTCATCGGTGTCATTACCGGCAAGGTCAATTCCCATGAGTGACACAAATTTAATTTCGGGGTGTTCGCGAAGAAGGCGAATAATTTCTTCTTTCGGCGTATGCGCCTTGATAGTGTACAATAAATCTGCCATTAAATCATCTCCAATTTTATTTTTCTAAATTATTTTATGATATTGGCTATAAGCATAGAAATTTGGGCATCGTTCGGTATGCGTTCGTCGTCTTTCTTTGAATAAATTGTAAGCAGGTAAATTTCATCTTCAATAGCGACATAGTAAAGCAGACGAAAACCGTTTGACTTGCCGACATTTGCAGAAGAATTTGCGATACGAACTTTGTAGGCGGCAGTACCTTCAGGAAGTTTTATCCCTTCCAATCTGTCACCAATCAAATTGCCGTTTTCAAGTTCATCCGTAACGGTTTTTACGTCATCACGGATTTTCAAATATTTTTTCTTTTTTAAGTAATATTTAATATCTTCAGCAAACTTATCTGCCCAAAATATAGCCATTCTTTTTTGTTACCTTTCTGTTAATTTTTTCGGAGTTATCTTCCTTTTTTATCAAATCCATTTCTTTATCAAGTTCTTCCCACAATTCATTTAAAGTACGTTTGGGCTTTAAACCCGCACGCATTAAATTAACTTCGTGACAAGCTTGTATTATCGACTGTTCAACAGAAATGTAGCGTTCATCTTTCGACATTATAATTACCTCCGTTAAAATAAATTCATACTGCCGCTTTTATAGCCGCCTAAATCCAGCGTGACATAGGTAAAGCCGTAGTTTTTAAATTTATTCGTGACTTCTTCGCGCAGATTTTTTTCAATCAGTTTATCGAAGTCATCAGGCAAAATTTCAATTCGCGCAATTTTATCATGAATGCGTACGCGCACTTGCTTGAAGCCGCAGTCAAATAAAAATTGTTCCGCCTTACCGACCATTTCAAGCTTTTCATCGGTAATTGTTTCGCCGTAAACAAAACGCGACGCAAGGCAGGCAAGCGACGGCTTATTCCACGTCGGCAAATTCATTTTCTGCGACAGTTCGCGAATATCCTTTTTCCAAAAGCCGGCATCACGCAGAGGACTTTTAATTTTCAGCTCGGCTATTGCCTGCATACCCGGTCTGTAATCGCCTTCATCATCTAAATTGGAACCTTCCGCGACGTACGAAATATTATTTTCGGCGGCGATTTGTAAAATTTTTTCAAAAATAGCACGCTTGCAAATATAACACCGATTTTTAGGATTTTGCAAGAAGATATCTTTAATTAAATCGGTAGAATCAAAAATAATTTGTCTGATACCTTCTGCGCGGCAAAAATTTTTCGTGTCATCAAGTTCACGTTGCGGCAATGCTTTAGACGCGGCAGTAACGGCAATGACATTTTCACCGAGTACGTCATGAGCAACTTTAAGCAAAAATGTAGAGTCAACGCCGCCGGAAAAAGCTATGGCAACGCTTTTAAGTTTCGCTAAAATTTCTTTCAGCGATTCATATTTTTCATTCAAAAAAATCCCTCCCTGACTGTCAACTAAATTATAACAAAAAAATTCCCTTAGCGGTATACCTATTGAAAGGTTATCACTAAGGGGTTAAGTGGTAGACGGTAGCTTTTAACTACTAGAGGCTGTTGACAAACTCCAATCCGATAAAAAATTTTTAGTTTAACTTAAGTGTAACTACTTTCTTTTGGCGCAAAATTTTAGCGTTATTGTACGCAGCTCAGGTACATCCGCGCCGACTTTTTAAATTACAC
>CAJOKY010000004.1 GCA_905235425.1 uncultured Selenomonadaceae bacterium | reverse complement strand
GTAGTTTAGTTGGTTAGAATGCCGCCCTGTCACGGCGGAGGTCGACGGTTCAAGTCCGTTCCGGGTCGCCATTTTTTTTTATCATAATCATAAGTGATGAAAAATATTTAAACGTCACGTTTTGCCTCGGTAGCTCAGTTGGTAGAGCAGGGGACTGAAAATCCCCGTGTCAGTGGTTCGATTCCGCTCTGAGGCACCATTTTTTTTTATTAAAAATTAGGAATTAAGAATTAAGAATGTAGAGAGTAGGGAGTAGAGAGTAGAAGGTAGATTTAAAAACGGCGGACAAAAACTTCCGCCGTATTTTTTATGTCTGCGAAAAAATTTTAAAGTTCAATTTCATTTAAAAGCTTTTCAACATAAGTCGGCAATGCGAATGCGCCGCAGTGCAACTTGGGATTATAATATTTCGTCTGTACGTCAAGCTTTTTCCATTTATCAAAGTCGGCATCCGAAATTGGGTGTAATTTTTTTGACGCAAAACCGAAAAGCCAATGTCCGGAAGGATATGTGGGAATATGAACTTGATACACGCTGATAATCGGAAATGAAGTTGCAATGCGTTTGTGTGCGCGTTTCATTGACATTGCGTCTTTGGCGTAGTAGGGATTTTCATGCTGATTGACGATAATGCCGCACTCTGTCAGCGCGTGAAAACAGTTGCCGTAAAATTCCTTTGTAAAAAGTCCTTCGCCGGGTCCGAATGGATCGGTAGGGTCGACAAGGATTAAATCATAGTGATTTTCTGCGCGTCGCACAAATTTTAATTCATCGCCGATAAAGACGTTGACGCGGGAATTATCAAGGCAGGCGGCAGTTTGCGGCAGAAATTTTTTACACGCATTTACAACCACTTCATCAATTTCAACCAGATCAATCTTTTCAATGCCTTCATATTTTAAAAGCTCCCGCGCAGTTCCGCCGTCGCCGCCGCCTAATAAAAGTACGCGCTTAATGTCGGGATTGACGCTCATCGGTACGTGCGAAATCATTTCGTGATAAATAAATTCGTCTTTTTCAGTCAGCATAATTCGCCCGTCCAATACCAAAACGCGTCCAAATTCCGCCGAGTCAAAAATATCAATGCGCTGAAATTCGCTAGTCTCACTGAAAAGTTGCTTGTCAACCTTTATTGAAAATTTTACGTTCGGAGTATGTTGCTCGGAAAACCATAATTCCATATTTTCACCTGCAAAATTTTTTTTTAATCTTAACAAACAGGCTAAAACTTTTCAATTAAAAATTTTTCATACCGCCGTCTGGAGCGGCATTTTTTATTTTGCAGGAAATTTTATTTGGGTATTGAAAATTTAATTGAGGTGATAAAAATGATAACCATTGAGGAAATTAAAAAAGTTATAGCGGAAATTGCGCCGAAATATAATTTAACAAAAGTGACATTGTTCGGAAGTCGTGCACGTGGAAATTTTCGCGAAGACAGCGATATTGATTTGATTGTAGAGTTTGATACAGAGGCTGTATCATTATTTAAATTGTCAGGCTTGATAATTGATTTGAAAGAAATTTTTGGCGTTGGCGTTGATGTGATTCACGGACCGATTGAAGATAACGATATGATTGAAATTGATAAAGAGATAGAAATTTATGCAGCATAGTGATAAAATAATTTTAAGAAAAATAATTAACGCTATAGAAGTTGGATTGAAAGTTTTTAATGACATTTCATTGGAAAAATTTTTAAATGATGAAGGGATGAAACTTTCAATGGCGATGACAATAATCAGAATTGGCGAATTGGTAAAAAATTTATCTGAAGAAATTAGAAAAGAAAATTCAGAAATTGAATGGAAATCCATAGCAGGATTTAGAGATGTTGTTGCGCATAAGTATGATACTTTAAGAATGCGAGATGTTTACACAACAATAAAATATGAATTACCTGAGTTAAAAATTCAAATTGAAAAAATTCTTGCCGAAAATGAATAAAATAAAATCTCCTATGAAATTAATCGTAGGAGATTTTTAAGTTGGAAAAATATTTACGCCAATCTACAAAATTTTTGACAAAAATAATTTGGTACGCTCTTCCTTAGGATTTTCAAAAACTTCTTTAGGTTTACCCTGTTCGACGATAAAGCCGCCGTCCACAAACAAAAGGCGCGTACCGACTTCGCGTGCAAAACCCATTTCGTGCGTGACAATAACCATAGTCATACCGCTTTCAGCAAGCTTTTGCATAACGTCCAAAACTTCGCCTACCATTTCGGGGTCTAACGCGCTTGTAGGTTCATCGAAAAGCATAACTTTAGGTTGCATTGCAAGGGCGCGTGCAATGGCTACACGTTGCTGTTGACCGCCGGAAAGCTGGTTGGGGTATGCAGATGCCTTATCGCCCAATCCTACGCGGTCTAGGAGCTCCTGCGCGGTTATTTCAGCCTTTGCGCGTTCAATGCCGCGAACTTTCATCGGTGCAAGCGTTATGTTGTCAAGTACCGTCATATGAGGGAAAAGGTTAAAGCGCTGAAAAACCATGCCGACTTCCTCGCGTACGGCATTGATATTTTCATCAGAATCCATTTTTATGCCGTCAACTTCGATTGTACCTTCGGTCGGCTCTTCCAAAAAATTTATGCAACGCAGAAGGGTTGATTTACCGCTGCCGGAAGGTCCGATAATGACGACAACTTCACGCTCGGCAATTTCTAAATCAATGCCGCGCAGTACTTTAAGGTCGCCAAAAGATTTTTTTAAGCCTTTAATTTTAATCAAGGTATTTCCTCCAAAAAAAATGGATTAGCGATTTAAAATTTAATCCCTAATCCAAATGAATTCTACATTTTTAATTCTTAATTCTTAATTCTCAACGCTTTAGGTTTGCCGAAAATTTCGCTAAGAATCATCGCATTCATTGCCGATTCTGCATTTAAATTCAGCGGTAAACTTTTTCCTTCATTAACCGTAGTTTGCACAGTGCTTTCCGCCGTCCGCGCAGGAATTTTTTCACGTGCCGCCTTGCGTTGACGATACATTTCAGAAAAGTTGACTTTGCGAACTTCAGCCGGTCTTTCAGTGTCACGATAAACTGTCACGTCTTCGCCTGGAAAATTTGGATCGTTGGCAAGCGTCGGTATGTCGAAATTTCTATCGTCCGCATTTTCGGCAGGCGGCACAGGCGGAAGTTTTTTCTTTTTTTTCTTATCGGTAACGGATTGGACAATCAGAATGACTACCCAAAGAATTACCAGTAATGACATATCCATTGCCGTACCGCCTACTGATTCTGCATAACGGCTTGATGTTTAGGCGCACTGGCATTGCTTATGGCGTTTCTCATTTCGGTATCAGATTTAATGTTCATCATGTTGAAATAATCCATAACGCCGAGTTTGCCTTCAGAAAGCGCCTTAGCCATAGCGTGGGGAACTTCAGCCTGCGCCTCAACGACTTTAGCTTCCATTTCCTGCGTGTATGCCTTCATTTCCTGTTCCTTAGCCACCGCCATAGCGCGGCGTTCTTCCGCCTTAGCCTGCGCGATACGTTTATCAGCTTCCGCCTGATCTGTTTGAAGTTGTGCGCCGATATTGCGTCCTACATCAACGTCCGCAATGTCGATTGACAAAATTTCAAATGCGGTACCTGCGTCAAGCCCTTTACCGAGTACGGTTTTTGAAATGTCATCAGGACTTTCCAAAACGTCCGTGTGCTTTTCGGAGCTACCGACGGTAGTAACAATACCTTCACCGACACGCGCGATAATTGTAGGTTCACCCGCGCCGCCTACCAATCTGTCAATATTTGCGCGAACAGTTACACGCGCTTTAATTTTCAGTTCAATACCGTTTTTCGCGACGGCAGAAACAACCGGCGTTTCAATAACCTTAGGATTAACGCTCATTTGTACCGCTTCCAAAACGTCACGACCTGCCAAATCTATAGCTGCCGAACGTTCAAAGGGCAGTACAATCTGTGCGCGTTGCGATGCAATTAAAGCGTCAACAACTTTGTCGACGTTGCCGCCCGCAAGGTAGTGAGCCTCAAGCTGATTTACATTTACGTCAAGCCCTGCTTTATTGGCTTTAATAAGCGGCATAACGATTTTTGCAGGCGGTACGCGGCGCATACGCATTCCAATCAGCGTAAAAATGCCGACGTGGACATTTGCCGCCAATGCCGATATCCAAAGACCAATCGGCACGAAGTGAAGAAATACCGCCAATACGATAAACGCGAACAGTACGAACAGACCCGAACTGATTAAAATATCCATTTTTCAAAACCCTCCTTTGTTCAGCTACCGACAATGCATGACCAAAATCGTCAACTAAATCTGACGGACGAGAACACGCGAGCCGTCAACGTTGATAACTTTGACAATGGAACCCTGCTTTAAAAAATTTCCTTCCGTGACAACGTCAACAGGTTCACCTTCAACCATGATTGTGCCGGCGGGACGAAGGTCAGTCGAGCAAGTACCGATAGCGCCCAAAAATCTGCTTTTATCGATAACACTGGTGTAACCGCTACTGTTTTGCTGACGCTCAATTAAAATTAACTCATCCGATACCTGCTTGGTTTTAGGCGGCGTTCTCATACTGAAGTACAAGATAACCGAAATGCCCAATACCGCACTCATAAACACCACATAGAAAATCAACGAAAAGGAAAAAAACTGAAGTCCCAACATTTGCGTCACACCCTTTCATTAGCTGTTAGCGATTAGCCTTTAGCTGTTAGCTATTAGCTTTTAGCGATTAGCTGTTAGTCATTAGCTGTTAGCTTTCAACTTTTAACTACTCACTATTCACTACTCACTACTTACTAATAACTAAACCGGAATAATTATTTCGGCAACTTGATTTGAATTTCCTGCAGGACGCGCAACAGTTTCTACCGGCACTTCGTCTTTAAAGCGCGGCGCCTCTTTATCAATACGCGCCTGAGCCTCCGCTGTCAATTCCGGCAACTTCGCAAAGAGTTCCTTGTACCAATCCAATCTTTCTTCGTAATGCTGACTCATCAAACGATTATGCTTGGCATATTCATAAGCCGCCGTTGCCATTTCACGACGCTTGTCACGATTTTCAATCAGCGTTTCCAACTTCTGCGCGAATTGTTTTGTATCATAGAATATAAAGCCGTTTTCGCCGTCTTTAATAACTTCTGAATAAACTACCGGCGATGCAAGCGCGGCAACTCCGCAGGCGGCGCATTCCAAGAATTTTAAATCGGATTTAGCGCGATTAAATTTATTATCCTGCAACGGCAACAGCGCGATATCGGACGTGTACAACTCTCTTTCATAGCGTTCATACGGTACAAATTGCCCTTCGTAAATGCGCGAATCACCGATAAGCTTTTTGCTGTCACTTTGTAAAGAATCATAAAGGTTTTGACGTGCCAAAATTTTAAATACAACCTTGTTACCGTACTTTTTGGCAACGTCATTCAGCACCGGCAAAATTTCTTCAAACTCTTTATCACGATTCAACGCGCCAAAGAAAATAGTAACAGGTCTGTCCTCCTGCTTAAATTCGGCGTCAAAGTCACGCGGCGGCAAAAGTCTCTGCAGTTGATTATCAAAAACCTTTACATGCGGATTGTATTCGCGCAGAAAATCGGCAAGAAATTCGGTTGACGTTTGAATTGCATGAACGCTTATAAAATTTATCCACGCCGTCTTTTCGTAAGACTTCTCCCATAAAACGGGATTGTCGTCAATTTCCTCAAGGTACAGGTAGCCTTGACTTTTCATGCTGTCAAAAAATTTTACGCCGTTTGTGAAGGTGGGGAAAGTCATACGCTGATTTATCATTATGCGGTTTTCGTACTGTTCCTTAGGGAAAAGGTGGTACGGCTGATCTACGTTTGAAGACGCGGTGTAAATATTCGGCTCGGTAGACAAAAACGCATTGGGACGGTGTATTCTTACCGGCGCGCAGACTAACTTTTCACCGATGATTGACTGAATTAAATATTTCGGCGGCATTTCTTCAACCGTTGCAACAAGAATGTAGCAGAAAATCAGCGGATCTGTCTTTGAAACGTCACGAATACCTTGAGGTACATTAGTTCTGCGCGATGCGTTGAGTGAACGATATTCATTAATGCCGGCATCTTTAATCGCGCCCGACAATTCCTTTTTAGTCAGCGTAATTTTAAACTGCGGCGCCTGTCCCTGCAAAATCGCCATAATATTATCTGCAAAGGCAATGTTATCAAGCGTACAAATTAAAGTACCGCGCTTATTCAATTTTTCGGCGGCGGACTTTATCAGCGCTACAAGTTCATTTTTTTGCAAGTTACCGATAACCGCGCTTTGAATAATTATCGCGTCAAATTTGCCGTCAACGCCGCTGAAATCTTTTGCAACAGTGTACTTGCAATCCGGCTGAATTAAAAGGTAATTTGCCTCACTGCTCTGAAAATCTGCCGCCTGTTCGCCGGTAATTTCAAGTACAGTCTTGGAACGCGGCGGTATCATTGTTTCAAATGTCATATTATCGCCTCCGTTATCTTAACAAACTGTACATTAAATCTTCCTGCGCACGCATGCACTTATAAAGCTCGAAACGCTCTAATACGGTTTCACGCGCCCTTTGTCCGAGTAATTTACCGCGTTCGGGATCGTCTAAAAGCTCTTCAATCTTACGCGCAATGTGGTAGGGAGATCTGAACTCCGCAAGCAAGCCGTTGACGTTATCTTCCATAACTTCTTCAACCGGCGGCGTCTTTGAACCGACGATTGGACAGCCAAAACTCATTGCCTCAAGGAAAGACCAGCTTAATACGAAGGGACGCGTTAAGTAGACGTGACAGCTTGACGCGCGCAGAATCTTTTGATAGTCGCCGCGATTGCGAAGACCTACGAAGTGAACGCGATCTGTATCATAGCCGCCTTTCTTCTCCTCTTCCTTAAGGTACGTTGTATCTTTAAGCTGTGCGCCGTAACAAATTCTGTCTTTGCCGACAACGATAACATGAGCCTTAGGACGACGTTGCAGTACAAGGCGTATCGCGTCCATGAAGTACGGGAAACCGCGATAAATTTCAAAGCCGCGTGATACATAGGTGATAATTTCCGTGCCTTCCGGCAAATTAATTTTCACGTCGTCAAGAATCAGACCTGGACGCTTGCCGCTGGGATCGGGTGAACAGAATTGAGTATCAATGCCTTCATGAATAATTTTGACTTTCGGCTTGTAGACTTCCGGCAGTTGTGAATGCTGCCATTTGGTAGGCACGATGCCAATTCCGCCATTGTCACGCGAAATGGCATCAAGATTTAAGAGGTGATGAGCGTTCCTCGTACGAATTGAAATTTTATTAGGCATCTGCGGTATTTCGTCAGGCCACCAATAGCAGTCGCTGTCTTCGGCAAGGTAGTACCATTCAAAGTAGCCCATAATCGGCACGTTGGGATATAAATCCTTACAGTAAAGAGTTGAACCCCAGCCTGTATGCGCAATAATTACATCGGGCTTAAGATTTTTTTCTTTTGCAAGCCATTCCATAGCGCGGACAACCGCTTGACCTTCTACTACCGCCTCTGCTGCCGGACGTAACGGTCCACAAGTTTTGATCCACTCGGATTCCTTTTCGGACGGTTTACCGTAGAGTGCAAGCCGTACGCCATTAAAATTCACACCAACTGAATTCTCCTTCGACAAAAATGTTACAACATTCTCGGGATTTCTTGCCAAATACGGGGCTAAATTAAGATACTGGGCCGGGAAGCTCGGGTGAAGGAAGAAAATTTGCATTATATCACGTTCCTTTTTAGTTTGTCAATGTTTTTTAAAATTATTTTTCGCTTTCAAAATATTTAAAATGAAAACCGCCGGCTGTTTTTGTCTTACCGGTTAAAGACTGCGATATATTGGTACGCCCTATTTTAAGCTCAACGGCGGCGGATTTAACACTCGGATAAACTTTTTCCGTTTCGATACAAATTATTTGTTTAGCAGTAGTTTTCTGTTTTTTTCTTTCACGCGTTTTATCGAGACGACCGTCGGCATAATGCCAGTGATAACCGCCGGTAGTAACTTTTACGCCGTTTAAAACATCATAAATGCCTTGTCCCAATATGCCAAAATGTTTAGCAGCGGCTGATATACTTGGAAAAACTTCTCCTGTTTCTACACAAATAACAGACTTTCTATTGTCACATCTGTCGGTTTCGTCACGTACCTTGTCATTTAATTGGTCATCAGCATATTTCCAATGAAAACCACCGGAAGTTATAGCGCGTCCGCGTAGAACGTTTGAAATGCCTTTTAAAGTGGTGCTTTTGGCATTGGCGGCTTCAGTGATACTGTGAAAAATTTCCCCTGTTTCTACGCATAAGATTAACTTATGATTTTCTGTTTGTATCTGTACATTTTCTTCTGCGTTCAAAGATTCATCAGCATATTTCCAAGTATAACCGCCTGCGGTTTTTTGTCTGCCATGCAATGCGGCGGAAAGATTTTGTGGCTTTATGCCGAGTTTTTCGGCGGCTTCAACCATACATTTAAAAACTTCTTGCGTTTCAATACAAATTATGGCTTTACCAAATAACTCGACGGCTTGAGCCTGCATTCTTTTTTGTATTTTTTTACAATGCTCCAAAGATTTTTTTTGACCTTTTTTCGCTTTACTGATTTTATCCCTTGTTTCTTTCGAGAGAGTTTTACCTAAATTTGCCGCACTGATTTTTCTGCGAGTTTCTTCAGTTATTGTGTAGTCAAAAGGATGAGTATTGTACGCAGGATTTAAACTTTTAATGTACTCGCGCTCCTTTTCCGTCAAATTTTCGACTTCACATTCTTCGACAATTTCAGCGTGAAAGGCGTCCCAACCGTATTTTTGAATATCTTCACGCATTTTAGGCGGTGGGTTATTTTTATGGCATTTTATCCGCTGTTTAAAATCTATCGTCTGTCCGATATAAAAATCTCCCGTGACAGTATTTGTAATTTTGTAAATGCAAACTATTTTATCCATTTAATCACCTCCTTAGCAGTTGCCGGTATAAACAAAATTCAAATGACGCCTTGCAACGTCGGCTAAACGGTAAACAAGCTTAACGTCGGTAGGCGGACGGTCGGTGACTTTGTAGCGCGGAAAAAACCTGCTGACGTGCAGGGGGATATCTTTTGATATCGATGCAAGCCATTTAGCCTCCGCGTCCATATCATCTTCTGAATCATTCATACGCGGCACAATCAGCGTTGTAACTTCGACGTGGCAAGACTGCGCGGCGGTTTTAATGGTATTTTTAACCGTCTCAAAATCGCCGCCGAGTACGTCATAAATATTTTGGCTGAAACCTTTCAAGTCGATATTCATTGCGTCAATCAGCGGCAGAATTTTTTTCAAAGCGCCGCTCGCAACGGTACCGTTAGTGACAAGCACAGATTTTAAGTCGACATTTTTCAAAAGAGCCGAAGTGTCGCGAACATATTCATAGCTGATAAACGGTTCATTGTACGTAAACGCCACGCCGATATTTTTTCTGTCGCGCAGTTGTACGGCAATGTCTACCAATTCGGCAGGTGAAAGTTGACGTGTCGGAAAATTATAATCCGCCATAGAAATTTCGTAGTTTTGGCAGAAGGGACAGTTTAAATTACAGCCGAAACTGCCGACAGACAAAATTGTACTGCCGGGAAAAAATCTGTAAAGCGGCTTTTTCTCAATCGGATCAAGCGCAATAGAAGTTAAGCGCCCGTAATTCAGCGCCGTAATTTTTTCGCCGTCATTATATCTTCCACGACATTTTCCAATTTCGCCGACATTAAGGCGGCAATGGTGCGGACAAATTTCACAAACTTTAGCCGGAAGATCGTATGGGGCGGCTGATAAATTTTTGTTATCGCTCATTAATTTTTCCATATATCAAAGTGTCACATTTTACTTTCATAAAAATTTAAGGTACAAGCCCATATTTTATTATTATACCACAAAAAATTCTCTTACCAAATTTTTTTTGAAAAATGTTAGTGCAAGTATGCTGTATTGAAAAGCAGAAAAAATACTTCGTGAAGATATTATAAAAAAATTTAAAAATTTAAAAATAAATCCTTAACATTTTTTAATTTTGTGCGTATAATAGGTGAAATCAAAATTTTAAAGGATGTTATGAAAATGGATGAAAAAATTTTGCACGACGAAGTTATGAGCGACGACGAACTTGACGGCGTTGCCGGCGGCACAAGGCTTGAAACGTACGGTGACGGCGATGAACTTCGCAAACGCGGACTTTTGAGCGACGAGGACGCCTTAAGCTCTGCGCCGGTACGTGAACTTCTGCACAAAATGGGTTATGCCGGTTACAAAGATAACGGCGGACTTTTTAACGGAAATGTTTACGTCAACAAAAAAGGCGAAACCGTTTCCCGTGATACTTTCTGGAAAAATTTTGACGCTGAAAACGGCACTAAGATTATTAAGTAAATATAAAAATTTAAACTGAAAAAAAAATCCCTTCGGCAAATGTCGTTGGGATTTTTTGATTTTATCAGCTGAAATTTTTCATCGTCGTGAATTTATTTCGTCGGCTACAAACTCAACATTCGTACCGATAACAACTTGAATGGCATTTTCCTTGCGAAAAATTCCCTTCGCGCCTGCCGATTTTAAAAATTTCTCGTCAACTTTCTCAGAATCTTTTACAATAACTCGTAGACGCGTCGCGCAGTTGCTGACATCTTGCAAATTTTCAAGCCCACCAAGTCCTTTTATAATTTTTTCGCTTAAATCGCTTGACTCGGAATTTTTTTCTGCCGATATTTCTTCTTTTTCGCGTCCAAGCGTCGGTAAATTAAACTTTATTATCGCAAAACGAAAAACAACGTAATAAATCGCGCCAAATATTAATCCAATCGGAATTATCAGCTCAGGACGCGTCGCAATGCCATAATTTAATACATAATCGATTAGGCAAGGCGAAAAACCGAATCCCATTAAAATTCCTGCCCGGTAGCATACAAACAGTGATATTCCGGTTAAAATCGCGTGAAAAAGATAAAGTATCGGTGCGAGAAACATAAACGAAAATTCTATCGGCTCGGTTATTCCCGTTACAAATGACGTCAACGCCATTGAAATTAATGCACCGGCGATTTTTTGTCGATTTTCCGGCTTTGCCGTGTGATATATCGCTAAAGCTATTGCCGGAAGTCCAAACATCATGATCGGGAAAAATCCTGTCATAAAAATTCCTGCCGTTGGGTCTCCCGCAAAAAATCTGTTTAAGTCCCCGCGTACAACTTCGCCTGTCACAGGATTTACGTATTCGCCGAATACAAAATTAATAAAACTTCCCAAAATATGGTGAAGTCCCGTAGGAATTAACATTCTATTTAAAAATCCATATATGAAAGTTCCAATTCCGCCGGAATTTATTAAAAATTCGCCGAGCAAATTAATAAAATTTTGTATGGGAATCCAAATTACGCCAAAAATTAACGCGAGAATTATCGCTGTACACGAAGTTATTATCGGTACGAATCGCCTACCGCCAAAAAATCCCAAAAAATCCGGCAACTTTGTCTTGTAAAAGCGATTGTACAAAAAGCCTGTCACTAAACCGCTGATTATGCCTGCCAACACGCCCATATTTATTTCGGGATTTATACTTTGCAACGACGCGGTTAAAACTGAATAACACAAAAAACCTGCCAATGCCGCCGCGCCGTTATTTTTTGTGTCATTCGTCAAGCCAAATGCTATTGCTATAGCGAAAATTACCGGCAAATTCGCAAAAATCGCTCCGCCCGCCTTCTCCAAAATGTCAATATTTAAAAGATCGTTCGCACCAAAACGAAAAAGTATAGCCGCCGCCGGTAAAACTGCTACAGGCAACATCAAGGCTTTACTGATACTTTGCAATTCGTCAAAAATCTTCAAATAAACTACCTCCTCTGCCGTATTGTATAACATAATTTGGGCAAAAAAAAACCGCCTAAGCGGTCAAAATTTCATGTTTACAATTAAATCATCTGAGCTTGATAGAGTTTGGAATAAGCGCCGTTACGTTTCATCAAGTCATCGTGCGAACCCGCCTCAATGATTCTGCCCTTGTCAATGACAATGATAGCGTCACAATTTCTGACGGTGGAAAGGCGGTGCGCTATCATTAACATAGTGCGACCGCGTGCAATAGGCTCAATGTTACTCATAATAATATTTTCAGATTCATAGTCCAACGCGGACGTTGCCTCGTCGAAAATCAAAATGCGCGGGTCTGTAATCAGTGCGCGGGCTATCGCAACACGTTGACGCTGACCGCCGCTTAATAAACTGCCGCGTTCGCCGACAAATGTTTCATAGCCGTGCGGAAAACTGCTGATAAAGTCATCTGCACCTGCAAGCTTAGCCGCACGTACAACGTCTTCATGACTTGCGTTAGGGCAGGCAATGCGTATATTTTCTTCAACCGTGCCGCTGAAAAGCTTACTGTCCTGCAACACGACGCCAATTTGTCTTCTAAGCCATGCCGGTTCAACCTGCGCGATATCGACGCCGTCAATAAGTATACGTCCATTTTCCGGCAAGAAAAGGCGCTGAATTAACTTAGTCAAAGTGGATTTACCGCTACCGGACCTGCCGACAATGCCGACTTTCATACCGGCGGGGATTCGGATATTTATGTTGTCTAAAACCTTGCCGCCTTCCGGCGTGTAGCTGAAAGCAAGTTTTTCAAGCGCAATGTCGCCGCGCAGTGAAGGCAACGTCGTACGCGAAGGGTTAAACGCCGGCTCTGTTTCTTCGTTCATAATATCGCCGAGACGATCCATTGATACGCGAATTTGTTGGAAGTACTGCCACTGATTTATAAGACGCATAACCGGCGCGATTAATTGTCCCGCTATCATTTGGAAAGCTATCAATTCACCGACGGAAATTTCACCTTCCATGACGTAGTACGAGCCAATCCACAGAATCAGCAGGTTAAACATACTGAAAAGGAAAGTACCGATTGTGTTCGCGACGTTTGCAAGATTTATTACGGCGAGCGAAGATTTTACCAACCGCGCCAGCATTTCTTCATAGCGGCGAATAAAATTATTCTCAACGCTTGTAGCTTTAACCGTATGAATGCCGGTTATTGTTTCAATAAGGAAGGAGCGGTTTTCACTGCCGATTAAAAATCTTTCGTTAATCATGCGCTTGAATATCGGAGCGACAACTAAATTTAAAATGACGAAAAGCGGAATCATTACAAGTACGACGATACTCAAGACGCGGCTGTACAGGAACATGACGCCGAAGTATACGACGGCAAAGACCATGTCCAAAAGTATAGTCAAGCTTGAACCCGTCATAAATGAACGAAGTGTCTGCAATTCGCCGAGACGTGATACAACGTCACCGACCTGCCACTTTTGAAAGTAGCTTAAAGGCAACGCCGTAATATTTTTAAATAAGCGCGAACTTAGCGCAACGTCCATTTTCGAGCAAATATTTGTGAAAAGGTATGAACGCAAGCCCATTATCCACGTGTTGAAAATCGTACAAGTCAACATACCGAGTACAAAAATGTCCAACGCATCAGCCGCGCGGTGAACCAGTACTTTATCGATAATATTTTGTACGAAGAAAGGTGACGCCAAGCCTAAAAGTTGCAGGACCAGTGACATAAAAAGTACACTGCGCAAAAATGGAAAATATTTTGTTACGACAGGCAGAAACCAGCGAAAACCAAATTTCTGCGCTTTTTTAGGCAACTCGTATCTGCGCGTGAATAAAATCGCGTCGCCTGTCCAATCCATAAGAAGTTTATATCTGTCAGCTTTAACCGGCTGTTGCGAAAAGACGGGATCCATTATGTAAATGTCGCCGTCTCTAATCGTCGTGATAACAACTTTTCTGCCGGAATGCAACTGAATCAGTACGGGATATACAAGGCGGTCTAAATCAGACTCCTTCAAGCCGTGATAAGCGCGCGCCTTCAATTTCAATTCATGCGCGGCACGAACAAGCGTCGTAAAATCTACGCTGCCTTCTTCCAATACGTAGGCGCGTTCAAGTTGCCGATAATCTGCAGGAATATTGTAATACTTCGCAATGGCGATAAGGCAGGCAATACCGGTATCAATGCCGTTTACGCGTCCGCCGTCTTCTGATTTTACGTCCGTGCTGACTTGATTTTTATTTGCTTGATCTGCAGGAACTTTCGCAAGTTCAATTTTGGCAAGCGCTTGCTTTTTACCGCCGTCATTTTTATCATCGGGCTTTTGCGGTAAATTTTCGCCACTCGGTACAAGTCCCTTGTTGTCTTGACCGTTATTTTTATCTTCAGCCATATATCAACGCTCCCTCAAAGCTTCGGAAGTGTATTGACGGAAAGGATCAAGGAAGAAGTCAACAATACGCTTTTCCTTAATTTTAATTTCAGCGCTGACATTCATACCAACTGCAAGCGGTACCTCTTCGCCGAAAACGTCAATAGTATCTTTGCCGGAAGGCGTAAGAATCAGTTTAAATCTCTTATTCTTTTCAACGTCGCTTGCATCGTTTACCGCGTCCGCACTGACTTCTTTAACCGTCGCGTCAATCATACCGAATTTTTGGAAGTTAAAGGTTTCTACCTTGACTTCTGCATTTTGACCGACTCTGATAAAGCCGATATCCTTGTTATCTGCGTAGACTTCAAATTCAAGTTTAACATCTTCCGGCACAATCTGCATTAACGGCTGTGCATCGGTTACAATGCCGCCGACCGTGTGAACAGAAAGATTGTAAACGCGACCGGACGCAGGCGCTACAACCGTTGCCATGCGTGCATCTTCGTCCGCCTTTTTAATTGATTCGACGATTGAATAATATTCTTTCTTCGCCTCGACAAGGGACGTCATAATATCCTTTTGATAGGAGGCGTGGACGTTAGCCAAATTCTGTTCAGCTTCGGCAATTTCAGCTTGTATGCTGTTAATCGAATCAAGTTCAGCCTGCGCGTTTTTGGCGTATTCAATCGTTTGATTCTGTTGCTCCAAAAGTTGGAACTCGGAAATAGCACTTTCAGCGATAAGCGATTTTAAGCGCGCCTCTTTTTCTTGAGCGATTGCTAAACCTGCTTGATATTTTTCATAGGTAGCTTGAGTGGCTTGAAGTCTTGCGCGTTTCTGTTCAATGATATCTTGACGACTTTGACTCTGCGTCTGATAGTCATTTGTACGGCTTTGATACAGCGCCATTTCTGCCGCTAAATCGTGTGCCTCAAGGTCGGGGTCTTCTTCCGGTATGAAAGGCTGTCCCGTCAATTCCGCCGTCAAGCGTTGAATATCAAGCTTGTAATAAGCCGCACGCTTTTTAAGGCTGTCATAATCCGCCGTTGTAGTGGTAGGGTCAAGCAGTACCAAAACTTCACCTTCTTGAACGTCCTGCCCTTCGACTACGCGAATTTCTTTGATAATCCCTTTATTTTTTACCTGCACCGTTTTAGCTTGTCCCGAAGGAATGACTTTGCCGGGCGCTACGGCGACTTCGTTTATCTTGCCGAGAAATGCCCACGCCAAACCTACGACGAGCAGTATTAAAATCGTCCACATTATTATGCGTCCCGTAGGAGAAGGCGGCGTTTCGGTAACTTCCAATATTGCCGGTAAAAATTCTGTTTCTTTTTCACGTTCTTCGCCGTGAACCAGCCAATTCCAAAATTTCATTGGAAAAACTCCTTTCTAGGGGTTAGGTTTAAGTCTAGCACCTAATTCTTAATTCTACATTCTTAATTCTTAATTATCTCCTAACCCCTACTCTCCTGCTGATCGTGGAGGTAGCGATACAAGCCGCCGAGTGCCATTAATTGATCGTGTGAACCGCTTTCAACAATTTCGCCTTTATCAATGACAATAATTTTGTCACAACGACGCACGGCGCTCAATCTGTGCGCGATTATTAACATTGTTCTTTCAGCACCTATAGCGCCCATATTGTTGAAGATAATGCGTTCAGATTCGTAGTCCAACGCTGATGTCGCTTCGTCAAAAATCAGAATAGGCGGGTTTGCCAAAAGTGCGCGGGCTATCGCAACACGTTGACGCTGACCGCCGCTTAACGAATCGCCGCGTTCACCGACTTTTGTATCATAGCCTTCTTTGAGTTCAAGGATAAACTCATGCGCACCGGCAAGACGCGCAGCACGAATAATTTCATCCATTGACGCGGTAGGACGGCTTACGGCAATGTTGTCACGTACGCTGGCATTGAACAGGTAATTCTCCTGCATGACAACGCCGATTTGGTCTCTAAGCCAACCTAAATTTGCTTCCTTCGTATTAATGCCGCCGACCGTTATGGTGCCGGATTCCGGTATGTACAAATTCTGTACCAAGTTTGTAAGCGTCGATTTACCGGAGCCGGAACGTCCGACAATGCCGAGCTTTTCGCCGGGCGCTATGTGCAGATTGATATTTTTTAAAACCAGCGGCAAGTCAACACGGTAACGGAAAGAAACGTCCGTCAAAATAATTTCGCCGGTAATTCTCTGTTCGCCGCGTTTACCAATTTCATGCACGATAGGTTCCATAGGCGTGTTTAAAATATCGCCGATACGTTCAAGCGCCAAACCTACCTGCTGAACTTGCGGCCACATTGTCAAAAGTTTTGTCATAGGCGCGGTTGCCTGTCCCGACAACATTTGGAATGCGATTAACTGACCGAGTGTAAGATAGCCGTCCATAACCATATGACCGCCGTACCAAAGAATTGCCATTGACAGCAAGCCTTGTACCACGCCGCTGAATGCATTGATAACCAAGTTGAATTTTACATTTTCAAAAGTCGTACGCACATAACGCGCCAAAAGATTTTCCCACTTGTTGACGAATTGCGGCTCAACGGCAAGGGATTTTATGGTTTCAATGTTTGTGATTGATTCAACCATGAAGGCGTTGTTCATTGCGCCGGTACGCCATACCGCCTCGATTTTACGCTTGATAATCGGCACTGCCCAAATATTTTGTACAAGGTACAGCGGGATTATCGACAGTGAAATTAATGTCAGCGGTACTGAATACCAGAACATAAAGCCGATAAAGACGACGCTGAAAAAGACGTCAAGCACCGTCATTAAGCCGGTACCGGTCAAAAATTCGCGTATCTGTGTCAGTGCGCCGACACGCATTAATGTATCACCGACACGCCGCCTTTCGTAGTACGGCAAGGGCAAGGCGATTAGGTGCCGAAACAGCCTTGTACCTAAAATCGCGTCAAGCTTATTCGTCGTGTGGTTTAGTACGTAGGTTTTGACGAAGGTTAATAGCGACTGCATAAAGAAGAAGACTACCATAGCCGTACCGATAACAGTCAGCGTCGAATAGCCGGCGTTACCAATAACCTTGTCTATGATAACCTGCGTTATGAGCGGCATTGCAATTCCCATAAACTGCAGGAACAGCGACGCCATTAAAACTTCACCTAAAAATTTCTTGTAGTGCGCGAGAACTTTTAAAAACCAGTCAACGTTAAACCTTTTTTTGAAGTAAGTCCAACTGAAGGCGGCGGAAAAAATTAAAATTTCATTGGACCAACTTTCAAGAAAATCTTTAGTTGGAAGTGCGACGGGTTTATTTTGGCGCGGGTCAATTATGAGCAAGACTTCATCATTGGCACTGCCTATTGCAATGTATGCGCCGTCATTCATTTTAGCGACGGCAGGATATTCTATTTCGCGCAGTTCGTCTACCGTCGGACGAATCAGCGTGCTTTTTACATTATATTTTCGAGCGATTTTCCTTAGCTTATCCCAATCGGCTTTATCGTCGGTGACGGGATTTTCTTTGTAAATTTTTTCTAAATCTTTTACGCCGAAATGTTGAAGGATTTTTATGATAGAAATTACTCCCGTGCGGTTTGCTGCCGACGAGGATTGATTTTCAGGCATATGTCATGCAAGGCTCCTTCCTTTGAGATTGTTTTTGTCGTGAACAAAAATTTATCGTGTATTTTCGAGTAACGCATTAATAAGTTGCATTGGTAATTCATTCTCCTTTTTATTAAAGCACTGAAAAATGCCGCCGTCAAGCAAAAAGACAGCGGCACTGTTCAGATTTTCCGATAGACAATTTCAACTCACCATATATAGGTGGCGAGGTAAAAAGCGAAACCAACCCGACAGAAAGAATTTCGGTAAGATTAATTGCACTCAAAAAGAGTAGTTGTCTTGCAAAAAATTATTAACGAAATTTACGTTTGCGAGCCGCCTCTGATTTTTTCTTACGGCGGACACTGGGTTTTTCGTAATGTTCACGTTTTCTGACTTCGGCGAGTGTACCCGCCTTTTGACAGGTTCGCTTAAAGCGACGGAGAGCACTGTCTATGGATTCATTTTTTCCTACTTTGACTTCGTTAGCCACGGCTATCTTCCCTCCCTCCGCTTAAAAACTTAGCTGTCGCGTACCTGCCTATTTTATCACTTCATTTGTTTATCGTCAACTTTACCGTCAAAAAATGTTGATGTAGTTAGTAGTTAGTAGTTAGTAGTTAATAGTAAGTAGTCACTACTCACTACCTCACTACTTACTACTTACTCTACTTTTTATATGCAGTTCGCGCAGTTGCTTTTCATCAACTTCACTCGGCGCATGACTCATTGGATCTATAGCACTTTGTGTCTTCGGAAAAGCTATCACGTCACGAATGGATTTTCTCTTAGCCATAAGCATAATAAGTCTGTCAAGTCCAAATGCAATACCGCCGTGCGGAGGCGTACCGTATTCAAAGGCGTCCATTAAAAATCCGAATTTCGCATGCGCCTCTTCCTTAGTCAAGCCGATAGCCTCAAAAACTTTTTCCTGCAAATCGCTGTTGTAAATACGCAAACTGCCGCCGCCGACTTCCACGCCGTTTAAAACTATGTCGTAAGCGTTGGCTTTAACTTTTTCCGGCTCGGTAAGCAAAAATTCTATATCTTCTTCACGCGGCGCGGTGAATGGGTGATGCATAGCCTTGTAGCGTTTGTCTTCTTCGACGTATTCAAACATCGGAAAATCGACTACCCACAAGAAACAGAGTTTATTTTCGTCAATCAATTTGCGACGACGCGCCATTTCAAGACGCAATTCACCGAGAGCCTGCGCGACGACTGAAGGTTTATCGCCGACTACCAAAAGCAAATCGCCTGTTTCGGCATTAACCGCCTTTTTAATCTGCGCGAAGGTTTCATCAGAGTAAAACTTTTTGAAAGGTGACTTGATGCCTTCGTCGGTGTACTGAATCCATGCAAGACCTTTAGCGCCGTAAATCTTCGCGTACTCAACAAGCCCGTCCAATTCTTTACGCGGAATGTTGGCGTAGCCTTCGACGTTGATAACTTTAATTTGCCCGCCGTTTTCCAAGACGCTTGAAAAAACTTTGAAGTCAGAGCCTTTGACGTATTCGGAAATATCCTGCAACTCCATACCGAACCTTAAATCCGGCTTATCAGTGCCGTAGCGATCCATAGCCTCCTGCCAACTCATACGGCGGAAAGGCGTTTCAACTTTTACGTCAAGCGTCGTTTCAAAAATTTTCTTAATCAAGCCTTCCATAAGCGTGATAATTTGGTCTTGATTCAAAAATGACGTTTCAATATCAAGTTGCGTAAATTCCGGCTGACGATCTGCGCGTAAATCTTCATCGCGGAAACAGCGCACAATCTGAAAATATTTTTCAAAGCCGGAAACCATTAACAACTGCTTAAAAATTTGCGGCGACTGCGGCAGGGCGTAGAATTGACCGGGATTTAATCTGCTGGGTACGAGAAAATCCCTTGCACCTTCCGGAGTACTGCGGCAGAGCATAGGCGTTTCAATTTCTAAAAAGCCGTTTTCGTCAAGATAATCGCGCATCAATTTTGCAACACGATGACGCAACATAATATTTTGTTGCATTTCTGCGCGGCGTAAATCAAGGTAACGATAACGCAATCTGACATTTTCGTCAACGTCAATGCCGTCTTGAATATAGAAAGGCGGCGTTTTAGCCTTATTCAAAATTCTAAGTTCGTTCGTGACAATTTCAATTTCGCCGGTATCCATTTTGGGGTTAATCGTCTCGTCACTGCGTGCGCGTACCGTGCCGCGAATACCGATAACAAATTCATTGCGCAGTGTTTCAGCCTTATGAAAAGCATCTGTACCCATTGCCGACGCGTCGAATACCACTTGAACTATGCCGCTCCTGTCACGCATATCGACAAAAATTAAGCCGCCGTGATCCCTGCGACGTGATACCCAGCCTGCCAGTTGAACTTCTTTACCTTCGTCATTTTTTCTAAGTTCGCCGCAATTTCGCGTACGTTCCATTCCTTTTAATGTTTCCAAAAAAAATTCCTCCTTAGACTGCCAATAATACCTAAAAGATTTCGTAACGTCAACAAAAAAGCGCCCAAATTTCGGACGCGAAAAAATTTTTAATCCCAAAATATTTACTCTTCGATAATGTACGCTTTCAAAATTTCGCTGTAATAGGCAATATGAGCGCCGCCGTATTCGTCCAATTTATCGGCAGGATAAAACTTACCGAACTTGCTTGAAATTTCTTTAATCGGCTCCATTTGACTGAATACGACGCGACATTCAATCGTTAAGGGAAATTCTTTAATCGCAGGCGGTTGAACAATTTCAGCGTCGACAATATGAATACCCGACTTGGCAATTTTATCCATATCGCGCCCTGAGCGACTGCCGCAAATTCCCAACGCCTTTGTAACCTGCGCGGAATATTTTTCGCCGTATGGTACAGCTACGGTAAATTCGCCGGTGCGGTCAATCAGTTCACGGGTAAACCTGCCTTCACGCACATACACGACGAAAATCGGCACCTCCCATTCAATGCCAACCGTTCCCCAGCCGATTGTCATGGCGTTTACGCAATCTTCCGCCTCACTTACAAGCAACGCGCCGCCTTTGTGCAACGCCTTCATAATGTCGGCAGTGTATTCAAATACATTAATTTCTTTCTTCAATTATACCGCCCTTTCCAAAATTTTTTGTCATTGTAACAAACTTTTTTTGACGTTGCAACTTTACGGCATCTGTAACGGTTACTTTCCGACGCTACAAAATAATTTTTCTTGACAAATTTTAAGATTTCATTTAAAGTTTACTAAAAATTATCTCCGACAGGAGTCTGAAACATTTCTTTCTGCTTTCATTTGTTTTTCCATAGCATCGTTTAGAAGAGCTATCTCCGACAGGAGTCTGAAACATAATGAGGCGGCGGAGGCGGACAATGCCGACGGTTTAGAAGACCTATCTCCGACAGGAGTCTGAAACCAGGATCAGACCACCAGCGAATGATGAGATTTTGTCAAAAAAGTTTAGAAGAGCTATCTCCGACAGGAGTCTGAAACTTTGTCTGCCGGGCATTTGCAATCATCCGCCTAATCGTTTAGAAGAGCTATCTCCGACAGGAGTCTGAAACGCTTTGTTCTTTTCGTCAACTATTTTTAAATCGACTATGTTTAGAAGAGCTATCTCCGACAGGAGTCTGAAACTGAGAAAATTCCGTCTACGATTGGTGCAGACAGCGACAAGGTTTAGAAGAGCTATCTCCGACAGGAGTCTGAAACCTTGTTTGTGAGATTTGTGAGCTGCCGTTTAGAAGAGCTATCTCCGACAGGAGTCTGAAACTTTCAATACTGTCACTGAAAACACTCCTTAAATTTTTAAAGTTTAGAAGAGCTATCTCCGACAGGAGTCTGAAACCAATGACGACAAAAGTAATAACCTTAGAAATGCCTTCTGCAAGTTTAGAAGAGCTATCTCCGACAGGAGTCTGAAACTAATTTTTTTGAACGACGGCTTTGCGCCGTGCTGCTGAAAGTTTAGAAGAGCTATCTCCGACAGGAGTCTGAAACTTTTGATTTGAATAAAACGAAAGGGATAAGTTCCATAACATAAAGTTTAGAAGAGCTATCTCCGACAGGAGTCTGAAACTTTTTTTATCCGGCACATTAAATCAAGCTTCCAACAGTTTAGAAGACCTATCTCCGACAGGAGTCTGAAACCTATCGATCCAGGCATCCAATAGCGATTTTTTTCTGGTTTAGAAGAGCTATCTCCGACAGGAGTCTGAAATAACAAAATAAAATAGCCGTAGAATCTTAATCAGATCTTGCGGCTGTTTTGTTGTCTATAAAATTTAAATTTAGTATAATACTTTTATCAAAGGAGGAAATTTTTATGGACGAAAATAAAAATTGGCAAACTTATAAAATGGACGTGAACGGCTTGCCGCAGGAAGTGCGATTCAGTCAAGGTGCTATAAAAAAAATTTTCAAGCCGTTTCTTTTAAAACTTAGCGAACTGCGCGAAGTCACCGACAGAAAAGTTGTAGCATTTATCGCCGCGCCGCCTGGTGTAGGTAAAACTACGCTTGTACAATTCCTTGAACAGCTTAGCCGCGCAGATATGGAAATTACGCCGGTACGCGCTCTCGGTATGGACGGCTTTCATTATCCTTCGGATTATCTCAAGGCAAATAAAATTACAAAAGACGGTCAAGAAATTTTGCTTAACGACATAAAAGGTGCGCCGGAAACTTTCGACGTTGACACTCTGCATGAAAAACTGCGCGAAGTGCGGCAGGAAGGTACGAATTGGAATACTTATGACAGAATGCTCCATGACGTCGTGCATGACGTTTTAAGCGTTGAAGACGATATCATTTTGCTTGAGGGAAATTATTTACTGCTGAAAGATCCGCGCTGGACAAATATTCGCGTGCTTGCCGACTACACCGTATTTATCAAGGCGCGTCCCGAACTTTTGAAAGAGCGCTTAATTTCACGCAAAGTTCAAGGCGGCTTGTCACGTGAAGACGCTGAAAAATTTTATTATGCAAGCGACGGCAAAAATGTTGAGACCGTTTTAAAAAATTCCGCCACTGCTAATGAAACGTGGATGTTGCAAGAGGACGGTGACTATTTTAAGATTGAAGATGATGAAGATGTTGTCATCGACGAATTGACCGTTACCGAAGATAACGAGTTGACTTTTGAAGATATCAAAATTTGAACTGTGTACCAAAATTTTTAAAATAAAAAGCGGCGTACAATCAAGATTTCAATCTGTACACCGCTAAATTTTTTTTGAAACTATTTTAAAAAAGTTGTGACAAAGTTATTCCGAAATGCGGAATCAAAATTATTTTTTCAAAATCGGATTCTTCGTTTTTCGGCACTTGGAAAATTGTTCCTTCACCATGTCCACCCAATCCTGAAGGTGTCCACTTCTTTTTGGATGCCCCTGTATAAAATTCTTTGCCCAATTTAGGCTTGATGACAGGTTCATAACTGCGTTGCCACCAACCGTTTTTAACCGGACATTTAACAGCATCAACGTCAACGATTCTTCCAATTAATTGAAATCCTTGCCCACCGTTAATGTTGCCGTGATTCAAACAAAAATAATCTCCAAATTTCATTTCTTTTAATCTGGTTTCCTCATAAAATCCGGCAACAACGATAACTTTATAATTTAAAAATATCTGCCATTCATCATCAGTAAAACAATTTCGACCATGATTAACTTTATAAATGTCACCAGTCATCTAAAAAATCCTTTCTAAATTTTTATATAAAGTTCAACGTAATTTTGAATATCCCTTCAAAAGGAGTGATACATTTGAGCGAACAATTATCAGAAACATTACAATGGTTTCCAGGTCATATGAAAAAGGCGGAGCGGCTGATTGAGGAAAATTTAAAGCTAGTCGACCTTGTAATAGAAGTTTTGGACGCACGAATACCGGCAAGCAGTCAAAATGCCAATCTGCAAGAAATACTTGGCGATAAACCAAAATTAATTGCAATGTTAAAAGCCGACTTAGCCGACGCAGAAGATACAAAACTTTGGCTGAAACATTTCCGTGACGCTGAGATATCCGCCGTTGCAGTTGACGCGGTGCAAGGTACAGGCATAAAAAAATTAATTTCAGAGGCAAAGTCTTTAGCCGAAAAAAATACACATAAGCTGGTGAAGTACGGCGCAAAACCGCGACCTGCGCGAGCTATGGTTATCGGCATACCGAACGCCGGTAAATCTTCTTTGATAAATCGTCTTGCCGGCGTCAACCATACAAAGATTGAAAATCGTCCCGGCGTTACCCGTGCTAAGCAGTGGATTAAAATTGCCGACGGACTTCAACTTTTGGATACGCCCGGCATTTTGCCGCCGAAGTTTGAAGATCAAGACATTGCTTTAAAGTTGGCGTGGACTTATGCCATAAGCGACGAGATACACGACCTTGAGCCGATAACGTGGCTTTTGCTTGAAACGTTGGCAAAAAAAAATCCCGCCGGTATTTGCGAGAGGTATAAAATTTCTGAGCCGTTGCCGGAAATTGGGCAGGAACTTTTAGAAAAAATTGGCTTTAAGCGCGGCTGTATTCGTAAGGGCGGCTTGCTTGACACTGATAAAGCGGTTAAGCTTGTACTTTCAGAATTTCGCGCAGGTAAACTCGGCAGAGTGACTTTAGACGAACCTGCAACCTAAAAGCTAAAAGCTAACAGCTAACCGCTAACCGCTAAATCAAATCCATTTCGTCAAGACGCCGTAAATAATTTTCAAGCCGCGCCAATTCATCACGCGTAGTGACACGCCGCCCCGAGTAAAAGTACTCCACAGGCGGATTTTTTTTCCCTTCACCGACATTTAACTTTGCCAACCGTACAAGCTGATTAAGCGTCCCCGCGTTGCCGTCCAAAATTTTCATATGCGCGGGCAAAATTTTTTTCATAGTTTCTTTGAAATAGTTGAAGTGCGTACAGCCCAAAACTATCGACGAAAAATCTTTGAAATCATAGGCGGAAAATTCTTCACGCAAATATTTTTCAACCGCGTCCGAATTAAATTCCTGCCGCTCTGCAAAATCTACAAGCTTAGGCAAGGCGCGCAGGTACGCCAAATTTTTTGCGTTAAGGCGTGAAATTAGGCGTTTAATTTTTTCGCCGCGAATAGTAATTTCCGTAGCCGTCACCAAAACTTTTTTCTGCGGATATTTGTCAAGTGCAACCTTAACGGCAGGTTCCATTCCGATAATCGGCAGAGCATATTTCTCACGCATTGGGCGAACTGCTACGGAAGTTGCCGTGTTGCAAGCTACGACTATTGCGCCTACATTTTGCGAAGTTAAAAATTTAAAAGCCGCGTCAACGTAACTTAAAACCTGTTCACGCGTCTTTGTACCGTAT
>CAJOKY010000003.1 GCA_905235425.1 uncultured Selenomonadaceae bacterium | reverse complement strand
GCTAACCGCTAAAATTTGAATTGAAGGTTGAATGATATCGAATATAAATTTCTAAAATTTTTAAGTTGGATATTATGTCGCCTGCCGCTTAGCGTTTGTTTCGCGATCGGCAGAGGTCTTGCAACGCTAATGTGGATTTTCCTACCTGCAAAGAGAAAAAAAATCGCGCTTGAAAATATTCGTCAATGCCTTAACATTGATGAAAGTGAATCTGCGCGTATTGCAAAAATCAGCACGGTTAATCTAGGCCCTTTGGCAATGGAAGTAATGAATTTTCCGCGTCTTAAAAATATGATGAAAAGTCACGTGAAAATTATCGGCTTGGAGCATTTGACGAATTACATAAACTCCGCCGAAAGGCAGGGGCGCGGCGCGGTAATTGCAACTTGTCACAGCGATAATTGGGAACTTATGGGCGGTGCCTTCGCGCAGTACGGCATACCTCTTGTAGGCGTGGCGAAAAAACAAAAGTCTGAAGGCGCGGATAAATTTATTAATGAATTTCGCACACTGATTGGTATGCACATTACGTACCGGAGCGGCGTACGCGAAATGTACAAGATGATGGACGAGGGACATTTTATCGGCTTAATTATGGATCAAGACGTGGGACGGCATGACGGCGTTATTGTGAAGTTTTTTAATCGCGCTACAAATTACGTGACCGGCGCGGCGTCAATGTCACGCTTTAAATCCATACCGATTTTTCCCGCGTTTATGCATAAAAATTCCGACGGCACTCATACGCTTGAGGTTTATCCGCCGCTTAGCGTTGAAAAGACTTCAGATAAACGCGCAGATATTCAAAATATGACGCAGAAATTGGCGACGCTTACCGAAGAACATATACGCCGATATCCCGAAGAATGGTTTTGGTTGCACGATAGGTGGAAGTCCATGCGCGTGGAATTTACGACTGAAGAAGTTGCAGAATTTAATAGGAGGCTTAACATTGAATAAAAATATTCCCGCCGTGTCAGTAGTTATTCCAATGTACAATGCGGAAAAATATATCGGCGAATGTCTCGACAGCATTTTAGCGCAGACGTTTCAAGATTTTGAGGTCATTGTAGTTGACGACTGTTCTACGGATAAAAGTTGTGAAGTGGTAGAAAGCTACATCGGCAAGGGGGGGGGTATGGACAGAATCAAGCTTGTGCATAGAAAAATCAATTCCGGTACTCCCGCTATACCTACCAATTTGGGAATTGAAATTTCACGCGGTGAATATCTTCTCATAATGGATAACGACGATATGATAACCGCAACGGCGCTTGAGGAGCTTTATCCCATTGCAAAAAAATTTGACGCCGATGTTGTACACTGCGAAAGATTTTTTGAATTTGATGATAAAAATTATTCAAAAAAAATAAAAGGTCTTTGCGCAGGTCAGTATGTGACTGAACCTACTTTGATAACTGATGATTTAGCTGAACGCGTAAAAGGTTTATACTACTTCCAATTCGTTTGGAATTTGTGGTCAAAGTTAATTCGCCGCGACTTTATTTTGGAAAATGATCTGAAAATGGTCAGCAGCATAGCTGCAGACGCTATGTTTACCTGCTTGCTTGTATGTTCTGCCGAAAGATATGTGCGCGTACCTAATATCGTAAATCTTTATCGAATTGTAGAAAATTCTATTTCACACCAAAAAAGAGATGTTCCTAAAAAAATTCACGTTTGGATGAACGCACTGATACAAGGCTTTCAATGTTTCGATAAATTTTTAAGTGAACGCGAATTTTTCAAACAGCGTCCCGATATTAAATATTTGGCGTTGGAAGTTTGGGTACGTGAATGTTACAACAATGTATTTGATATTTACGCGCAGATTCCGGCGTGGCAACTTGATGAAATTATTCGTCACGAATTGGAAGGCGTCAAGGATAAAACGGCGTTAATGGCGTTTCTGTTCGGTCGCATGAATAATTTACACGTGCAATTAAACCGGCAAGGTGCAATGCTCCAACAAATGAACGCGCAGATTCAGCAACTTCAATCACAAATTCAAAAATAAATTTACAGAAGGTGATTTTTATTGAAAATAGCAGTTATCGGCTCGGCGCTTATGGACGTGGTCTCATACGTCGATACATTGCCCAAATACGGCGCGACGGTACATGCAAAGGGTTTTCATATTGCCTGCGGCGGAAAGGGCGCTAATCAAGCCGTAGCGGCGGGAAAACTGGGCGCTGATGTGTTAATGGTCTCTTCGGTAGGCGATGACTTTTTCGGCACTGCGGTACGCGAAAATTTCATTAAACATAACATTGACATTAAGCACGTCTACACCGTAGAAAATAAAGGCAACGGCGTTGTTATGATTATTGTCGAGGCGTCCGGGCAATATCGCAGTGTCTTTTATCACGGCGCCAATGATTTTATGTCGACGGAGATAATTTCAAAGTCTGCCGACGATTTAAAAAAGTGCGGGCTGATTCTCCTGCAGTTGGAATTTCCGATTGACATATTGAATGCGGCGATTGACTTTGCAAACGAAAATAAAATTCCGGTAATTTTAAATCCCGCGCCTATGAATGATAAATTTTCTGCAGATATTGCTTGTAAGTGCGACTTTGTCATACCGAATGAAGTTGAATTGCACCTTTTGACCGGTATGCCGGTTGAAACTGAGGATGACATAAGAGCGGCGGCTAAAAGGCTTTTTGCACGCGGTTTAAAAAATCTTATCGTGACAATGGGCGAACGCGGCTCAATGTGGCTTGCAGAAGGCGTAGAGGCGTTTGTAGCGCCTACAAAAATTGATTCTGTCGACAGCACGGGTGCAGGGGACGCGTATATAGGCTGTTTTGCAGAAACTTATGCACGGACGGGAAATGTGCTTGAGTCAATGCAACGCGCTTCAAAATATGCGGCGTTAAGCGTGACGCGGAAGGGTACGCAGGATTCATATTTGACGGCAGAGGAGTTTGAAAAGGAATTAGGAATTAAGAATTAAGAATTACTACTCCCTGATCCCTAATCCCTAAAATCATGTTCAGTAATTTTATTGTAGCACTAAGCGCAGTTGTACCTTTGTTTTGCCTAATGTCAATCGGCGCGTTTGTAAAATATCAAAAATGGCTGACAGACGAAGAATTAAACCATATGAACCGCATGGTTTTTCGCGTCTTTTTCTGTTGCATGATGTTTCACAGCATTTATACAACAGATTTAGAGTCAACATTTCGCCCTAAGCTAATGCTATTCGGTGCAGGCGGCGTATTGGCAGTGTTCACGCTTTTAATGCTGATTGTGCCGCGAATTGAGCCGGATAATAAAAGACGCGGCGTCATTGTGCAGGCGATTTTCCGCAGTAATTTTGTATTAATGGGCGTGCCGATTGTTGCAAACATTTTCGGCGACGAAAACATAGCCGTATCAACGATGATGATAGCCGTCATTGTGCCGCTGTACAATATTTTAGCGGTATTCGCATTGGAAACATTTCGCGGCGGTAAATTCGCACTGCTACCGATTTTGAAAGGCGTCTTGAAAAATCCAATGATACTCGGCGCGATAGCAGGAGCGACACTTTTAATTTTAGGTGTCCACGTACCGGCGCCGGTATTAAAGCCGATAGGTCAAATTTCAGCGGCGACAACACCGGTAGCACTGATAATTTTGGGCGCGTCATTCAAATTCGGCAGTACGCATGAGCATAGGCGGCAACTTTTAAGCTGTATATTCGGAAGATTAATTTTAGTGCCGAGTCTACTTTTAACGGCGGCGATTTTGTTGGGATTTCGCGGCATTGACTTTGTTACGTTAATTGCGATTTTCGGTACACCCTGCGCGGTAGTGTCATTTGCAATGGCTCAACAAATGGGCGGCGACGCGGATTTAGCGGGAAATTGCGTAGTGTTCACGTCGGCTCTGTCGTGCTTTACAATTTTCTGTTGGATTTTACTTTTCAAGACGCTGGGCATTTTCTAATTTGCAATTCTTAATTCTACATTCTTAATTCTTAATTAAAAAAGCCCCTCAATCAAGCGAACCTTGAAAGAGGGACTTTTTTGTTGCCTTATGCAGGCGGAGAATTTATCTTAGTATTCGTTTACCAATGCCATGATGCCGGGCGCACTGCCTTCAGAACCGAGTACTTCACGAATCTTATGTTTTACGAGTTCGGTAATGTAGTTGCGACCGGGCGCGATGTACTGGCGGGGATCGAAGTGTTCGGGATGCGCCATGAAGTGTTCGCGAATACCTGCCGTCATTGCAAGGCGGAGGTCGGAGTCAATGTTGATTTTGCAAACTGCCGATTTAGCCGCTCTGCGAAGTTGATTTTCGGGAATACCTACTGCGTCGCTAAGTTTGCCGCCGTTGTCGTTGATGATTTTGACGTATTGCGGAGCAACGGAGGACGCGCCATGAAGGACGATCGGGAATGCGGGGATCTTCTTTTCAATTTCAGCAAGGATATCGAAACGAAGTTCCGGCGGTTCAAGTACTCCTGTTTCAGGATTGCGGGTGCATTGTGCAGGCGTGAATTTGAAAGCGCCGTGACTTGTGCCGATAGCAATAGCCAATGAATCAACGCCGGTTCTGCTGACGAATTCTTCAACTTCTTCGGGTTTTGTGTAGTGAGCTTTATCGGCATCAACGCTGACATCATCTTCTACGCCGGCGAGCTGACCGAGTTCAGCTTCAACAACTACGTTATGTGCATGCGCGTATTCGACAACTTCCTTTGTCTTTGCGATATTTTCTTCAAAGGGATAGTGCGAGCCGTCAAACATAACGGAAGTGAAACCGTCGTCAATGCAGGATTTACAAGTTGCGAAGTCGGGACCGTGATCCAAGTGCAACGCGATCGGAATATCGCTTACTTCAAGAGCTGCGCGGACAAGGTGAACGAGATAACGCGAATTTGCATACTTTCTTGCACCTGCGGAGCACTGAAGAATTACGGGAGAATTGAGTTCAGCAGCAGCAGCGGTGATGCCCTGCACGATTTCCATATTGTTTACGTTGAAAGCGCCGATTGCGAAACCGCCTTCATAAGCCTTTTTGAACATTGCAGTAGTTTTAATTAACGGCATAAAATAACCTCCCCAAAAAATACCACAAAAACTTTGGAACTTAATCCACTTAAACTGTATAAATATTTTAGCACAAACGATTTAAAAGTTGCAATAAGCAATTCAAAAATTTTCAAAAAATTTTTATCGAGCGGGGCTTAGCGTAAATCTTTGTTGTGAACATCATCAAGTAAACGCGTAACTTCGTCCGTACCCCAACGATAACCGCGCTGATAATTCGGAACAAAAAATTTCCCCTCAATTTCATTAACAAATCTTGTTTCCAACTTTGCATCAGACATTAAATTACTTCCCTCTTGACATTAACAACAAATTAAAACTTTGACAAATTTTGTAAAATGTCTACAATTATTAAGTTGCAAACATTTCTATCAAAAACGTGATAAATTTTACATCACAGAAATTTTTTAATCAAGGAGGTATAGTGACAAATTCTATCTGCCTTGCAGGTGAATTGTCGCAAAGTTTATGAAAAAAATTATTGTAATTGCCGGTGACGGAATCGGTAAAGAAGTTACGGCGTCAGCTGTCGAAGTTTTGAAAAAGATTGACGAGAAATTTAATATCGGCTTAGAATTTGAAGAACGCGACGCAGGCGGTACGGCGTATGAAAAATTTGGTGAACCCCTTCCTGCCGCAACTCTCGACGCTTGCAAGGCGGCTGACGCCGTTTTATTCGGCGCGGTAGGCGGCAAGAAATGGGATACACTGCCGGTACACCTTCGCCCTGAAAAAGCGCTTTTCGGTCTTCGCAAGGGTCTCGGTCTCTTTGCAAATTTACGCCCTGTCAAAGTCTACACGCCGCTTATCGACGGATCGCCGCTTAAGCCGGAATTGGTAGAAGGCTCAGATCTTTTAATAGTGCGTGAATTGGTAGGCGGAATTTATTTCGGTGCGCGTTGCGAATCTGAGATTATTGACGGCGTTGAAAGTGCATGGGATACTGAAAAATATTCCGTGCCGGAAATTGAAAGAATTGCTAAGCTTGCATTTGAAACAGCTAAACTTCGTCGCGGCAAATTGACTTCTGTTGATAAAGCAAATGTTTTGGCGTCATCAAGGCTTTGGCGTCGCGTTGTAAATGAAATGACTAAAGACTTTGCAGAGGTTGAGGTAAATCATCTGTACGTGGATAACTGCGCGATGCAACTTGCCGTAAATCCCAAGCAGTTTGACGTTATTGTTACTTCAAATATGTTTGGCGATATTTTGAGTGACGAGGCGGCAGTTATCGGCGGATCAATCGGTTTAATGCCTTCTGCGTCAATAGGCGAGCTTACAAGCCTTTATGAACCAATTCACGGCTCTGCGCCGGATATTGCAGGTAAAAATATAGCCAATCCTATGGGCGCTATTTTAAGCGCGGCAATGCTCCTTCGTTACAGCTTGAATAATTCCGCCGCCGCCGAAGCAATAGAAAAAGCCGTTGACAAGACTCTTGCCGACGGCTATCGTACTGCTGATATTTTCAAGGAAGGCTTTAACAAAATCGGTACTGACGAATGCACCAAAATTATTTGTGACAGACTTTAATTTCTATCACAACATTCTTCCGCATCCGCTATAGACTTCCTTAGTTTTAGGGGTATCGTCAATTTCTTCTGCGTTTAAAACAGGGAGACTAAATTTAGAATTTACCAGACAATCACAAAAAGTTTTAAATAAATCTGCGCGGTCGGCGAACTTAGATTTACCGTCAACTTCCTCCGCAATATACGAATTTATTGTCTGCGTGGAAATGACATCATCATTTTGCAGTTGCGTCAAAATCGCGTAATCAAACGGCGTTTTATCTTCTTTACCTGTCAAAAATTCTTTTACCAATCGGAAAAGCATCGGGTGAAAAGTGTCGCCGTTTTTTATTGCAAAAGGTACATCTGCCAAATTCAAAACCGATGGTTTAAAAATATCTTTAAAAGGTTTACTGCCTTTAGCAAGTTTAGGCAAATTGAAGTTGTCATATTTTGAAAAATAAAACCGCCCCAGCACGGGAGAAATTTTTGTTTCAGAAAACGTGACGGCTAAAGTATTTTCCGTCAAACAAGCTTCCTGTACATTAGACAATCTCGAAAGACAAATGTAATATTGTTTGTCAGTCTCGAGATTATTTTTTTCTGCCAATGCACTCATATTTAAATCTTGTGACAAAAAATAAAAGTCACCGTCAAAGTGAATGACGCCGGAATTTAAAAATAAATTTTTGTCTTGAATGAAATAATCTAAGCCGCAAATTATTCCGTCGCCGTAGTTTTTATAAAGCAAGGTAAAAAATTCACGCGGGTAATTGTAAATTTCGCGGAGCATTGTACTTGTCAACATTGCACCATGCGGAAATTTCAAATTTGTATTCGTGAACATAAATTATCTATCTCCATTAAAGAACGTTTCCAGCGCTGTGTTTTCAAATGAATAATATTGCGGTCCCTGCGTCTGCGTCCAAAAATAGCGCACACTATCACCTTGATTCTGAACTTTCACGCAGTAAACGTAAAAGCCGTAGCCGTTTTTGGAAGGAATTGTAAAAAGCGCAAAAACATTTTCAAGATTTTCTTTGTTTAAGTCAATGCTCAGCAATTTATCAGTTACGTACCTGCCTATTTCGCCGTTCTCATCATTGGAGCGCCACGCTATGGCATTTATTATATCAAGGGTAGTTGTCTTTGTCTCGTTCCCTCTTTCAATTTCAAAGTCGAATGTATTTTGACGTTTGCCATTTTGAGAAATGACGGTGTACCTTACAAGACGCGCCTCCGACGAGATTACGTCAACAGTCGGCTCAATGTTTTCTTCGCGGCTTTTCAACATATAAAGTTCAACATTGCCGCCGACATTTAACTTGCCAATGTCGTAAATCAAATTAGGCGTCTCCATTTTGATATACGGCTTAATTTCTCCATATTCGGTATCACGCATATAGTAGATACTGCCGTTAATGCAGGCGAGTTTGAGTTCGATACTGTCGAAAGAGTCGTTTTTATTTTCACCGTAACGCAGATATTTGCCCGGAATAAATTCTTTAAGCAGTTCATTGAAAAGAGTAATCTTGCAGGATTGTCCCGAAAGTTTGTAGTGATTATACTTCAAAAGTTCCTGTTCATTATTGCTTGTGTCGTAGGAGTACAGTACATTTTTCAACAACGCATAAATATCCGCGTACAAAAGGCGGTGAATTTCGTTGTTCGTGACTACAATGCCGCTCATCGGGTTCATCATTTTTTCCAATTCGCCGTCTTCACTATGTCTGACATAGAGATAATATTTATTGTCGTCGGGAATGCCAATTTTTCTGTCTTCGGGATCGGAAAAATCTACTGAAACAAAATTACCGGCACGGTAGAATTGAACTTTGTACGCCTCTGCCATTTGCCAAAGATAGTAGAAATTTCTTTTAAAATTACTTTTTTTACGAAGTACATTTTCTTGAGCAAATTTAGTCGGCACAAACTTTTCTGCCAATTCGTATTGCTTATCAAATTTTTCATAGCAAAGTTTTCTGTCATCTTTAGGCGGCGTATTTTCTGCGTGATTTTTATCAATTTCAATGAGGAGTTTATTTTCGTCCTCAATCAACTTTTGTACAGAAATTTCTTCCGTACTGCCATTTAACTTTTGAGCCAATTTAATTTTCAACAGCTGAAAAATTCTAAACGTGATATTGTTGCCGCCGAAATTGGAATCGCCGTTTTCAAAGCGCGTGACGATATTTATTGATTTGCTGTAGCCTTCAGTATTTAAAGTGTATTCGCAACTTGCCAAATCCGTCGTGCCGCCGCCGCAGTCTATTATTAAAACTTTTTGCGCCTTGTCATCAGAATACATAGCTTTTTTATTTTTGGCGTTTTCCTTTTCACGAACTTTTTTCTTCATCTGTTCGGCAACGTGATTGTAAATAATGGCAATGCCTTCATCGATTGATTCACCTGCACTAAGTACCGTCCTCTCGTCATTGCCAAACATTTTTGTCATTTCAGCAATAAAGCTGTCTTTGAGTTTAACCGGCGCGGTAAAGTGCAACTTCGTAAATCTGCGTTCAAAATATTGCTCGGCTAAATTCAACACGTGTTCAAGGTACGCATTAATAATTTCGCGGTGTGAAATTTTGGTCTTAAGACCTTTTTCATCAGTCACGTTTTCTTCTTCATCAATGCTGTTAATCCAGCGCTTAATCTCGTAGAAAACCGATGCATCGGGATTGTAATCCTTTTCAATGACGCGCTTTAAAGCCTCGTAGCCGAAAAGATATTTAATCCGATCACCTTTGAATGACTCGATATAAACAACGGTCGGCAACATTTTTCTTTTCTGCGGTTCGTCGCCGGTCTCATCAAGAAATTCCACAATTTCCGGTAAAATCTCTTGACTATTGGCAGTAGAATTTTTTACGCCGTAAGTGCCTATCGTCGTGTTGCTGGTACCGAAATCTATGCAAAGCGTAGTTTTCGATTTTTCAAGCTGCTTTAAATCTATTTGAGTTTCAGTCAAGTAAACTTCGCCGCTGTAACTTTGATTTTTTTCAAGTTGCTCCTGCGCGTCCTGCGGGAAAAGCACAATATAAAATGCGGTCTGCTCCTTGAAAAAATTGTAGTCAATATTTTCAGCCTTCAAAATAATATGCGTTTTGCCTTCGTAAAGTTGCAGACATCCTACCGCCGCAACTTCATTCGGCGCATTTTTAGTAATGACAGCCACAGTGCCGTAGTAGATATTCAAATCTTGCGGAATAATCATGTAGAAATCATTCATCAGCGTGACAGGCATTCTTTCAGTTAATTCAAACTGCGTAACGTCAATGTCATCACGTACGGTAAATTGGCACCGGTTCAAAATTTGTTGCATTGAATACAAATCAAATTCCGGCGTCGTAGTTGGAAGAGGCGGAGGAGGTGGAGGAGTTTCACCGAAATCAAAAATAGCTGAAAAAATTAAGGTGACGTGAGTCTTGTTGCAAGACGAAAACGCTCTGTCAATGAAAGGAATATTTTTCAGATTAAGACACGTTTTCAGAAAATCTTTCACTTCCAAGTTATGAGTTTTGGGATTATTGATAAAATTGTCCAAATCCTTCGCGGTTTTAACAGTCTGCAAATTTGCCAAATCGTCGTCGCTGAAAATATCTGCGTTGGCATAACTCTTCAGCTCGTCAATGCTGGTATTAATTTTTTGAGTCGGAACTTCGCCGAAAATTTCTTTGAAAAAATCTTCTACAGAAATAAATTTACCTTTGTACTTTACCTTCTCCATTTACATCAACTCCTATCTCGCTTCCGTAAGTATAATTATCGCCCTTTCCAAAGTTTTCTGCAACTCGGACATATCATTAATTTTATAAGCGTCTTTGGGACTGCTTGAAACGCTTTGAATAAAGTTTTCGCCGATATCATCACCCGCGCCTATCGTTACAATGCGAATGCCTGAATCCTTCATTTTTTTGGCATAATTCAAAACCAAATTTTCATCAAAAGGTTGACCGTCCGTGACAATTATCACAACTTTTTTGTTAGAGCTGCCTGTTAAATCTTCGTCCGCGCAGCGTAAAGCGTCTGCTAAATTGGTACCGCCGCCGGCACTTACATTACTCAATGCATTTTTCAATTGATTTTTATCCTGCGTCAAAGGTACAAGACGCCTTGTATATGACTCAAAAGTTATAAAGCCCATTTGGTGAATGTCGAAATCAATCATATCGGTAAAAAGCGTTTCACAAGCTTGTTTAGCCTCACGAATAGGTGAGCCGGACATACTGCCGGAAACGTCCAAAAGCAACATAAAATCTATTGACGCTTTATCACCCTTTTTAATTTCGACAATATTGCTTACGCCGCTGTTTTCGTCCTGCGCTGCAACTACGACCGTGCCGTTTTTATCGTAGCTGAATGTAACTTTTATTTTTGGCACTCCTGCCGGTGCAGGCGGAATATTTTGCAGTGAAACATTGCCGTAATATTCGTGAGCGTCGATATCTTCAATGTTTTCAGCGTCGGGACCTGCTTCATAAATGTAAATCGGTACAATCGTTTGATTATCATATACGGTAGTATAGATTTTAGATGATTCGCAGGGATACGGTGTACCTTTTTCCAAAATTTTTGACAGAATATATTTTTTCTTGTCCGGTGAAATGACTTCGATTCCTAAAGAATGTGCAAGTATGTCAATAGGTTTAAGTTCAGTTCCGGGTTTATTTGGTGAATCTCCGGTAAGAATATTGCTGGAATTGGCAACGATTCCGGCACCGACTACAACAAGCGTATCTAAATCAAGTTGAGAATCTGCCTTCTTTTTAAAGATTTTTTCAACTTCCGATTTTACTTTAGGAATGTAGCAACTGCCGCCTGCAAGAATTACCGCGCCAATTTCGCTGACTTTGAATTTGTCACTTTCATCAATAAACTTTTTTATACGCGAAATAATTTTGTCGAAAAGCGGTTGGCAGATATTTTCAAATTCTTCACGCGTCAATTCGTAGATAAAATCGTAAGTTTTGCCGTTGTAGTGAAACAGATTAGGTACATTAACTTTGCAACTGTCGGCACTGCTTAAATCTATTTTAGCTATCTCTGCCGCATCACTTATACGCCCCGTCATGGAGTAGTATTCGTTTTCACTAAGTCCTGACTTTTTTAAATTGGAAAGGTCTATTACCACTTCTTCTTGAATAAACTTGATAAAGTAATCGTAAAGCAATTTATCGAAGTCATCGCCGCCGAGTCTTTTATCGCCGTCAATATCCAATGCGCGATAAATGTGATTTTTTTGGTCAGCTTGCAAAACGCTGATGTCGAATGTACCGCCGCCTAAATCGACCACAAAAATTTTTTCGTCCAATTCAAGTTCACGAACTGCCGCAACTGCCGCCGCCATAGGCTCGGTAATAATTTGTATGACGTTAAGCCCTGCCGCTTCACCGGCTTTTTTTGTTTCATCTTTCTGATTGCCGGTAAAGTACGCCGGAACTGTGATAACGGCAGAAATTTTTGTGTCCGCTGAACAGCCCATTTTCTTAAGTACTTTTGCTTTAACTTCTTTCAAAATTTCGGTGGCAACTTGCGTCGGCGTGAAGGTTTTGCCGCCAATAGTCCACGTCTTTTTAGGGTCTGCCATATAGGTTTTGGAGGAACGAATTGCGTTGTTGGGATTGGTTTTCCAAATATTTTTTGCCACTTTGCCGACTAAAATTTGATCTTCGTCGATTGCCAAAATGGAAGGCAACATATTCTTGCCGCCGAAACTAATTAACTTCGGTTTTCCGTTTTTCAAATAGCACGCAAGAGTATTCGTTGTACCCAAGTCAATGCCGATAAACATTTCTTCGCTCATACATTCACTTCTCCATTTATATTATCAAAAACCTTTATGAGAATCATTGTAGCCGTTGTAATTTTCGGCAGTTTGTTTGTGAGCATAGTCGTAAAGTTGTCCTTGTAAATTGGCAACTTTTGTACTCAGAGTATCTCTTTCCCTTTTGACGGTATCAAGTTCATTCTGCCAATAATCATCTTTTTGGTCAAGCGACTGTTCAAGTTCATCAATTTTCTTTTTAAAGCTGCGCCGCTCCGCGTCAAAATTTTCAATCTGCTTTTCCATACTCTTGTAGTTGAAAAATTTTTCTTCATAAGATTGTTTATCCGCCTCAAAATTATCGCGCTCTGTTTTTAAAGCTGTGCGGTCTTTGTTAAGCTGAGCTTGTTCATCCTTCAGTCTATCGGCAAGCTTATTAAGCCTATTTTCCTTGCTATCCAAATCTGCGCGTAATCTTTCAAGTTCCTGCGTCAACTGCATATTGTAATCGCCGTATTCTTTTAAATGCGCTTTAAAACTTTCAGCCTGCGCGAAAATTTTTTCTTCCAAATAGGAAATTTCATCGTCCTTAGCCTGTAAAGCCTCTTTATGGCTATTATCGGTCTTAACGCGGTCGGCGTCGTACTGCTTTTTTAAATCGGCAAGCTCACGATCTTTTTCAGCGCACAACTCCTGCGCCTTCTCCATTTCGGCGTAATAGTAGTTGGCAAAATCGTGAAGATATTTCAAAGCGATTTTTAAATCTTCAAACGCCTTTTTCTCATCAAAATTTGCGTCCAAAATGTTCACTCCTTACTTTACAGTATTATTTAAAACAGCCTGCAAATTGCCGCGCAGATTGTCAAAGCGACGCTTGGCATCTTCCAAATCGTTATTTTTTTGGTCGGCAGATTTTTCAAGTTGATCCAAAATTTTATTGGCGTAACTGTAAATTTTTTCCAAATTTTCCTTGCTGTAATCTTCCATAAATTTATCCCACCTTCACAATTTTTTCTTCTATCAATTTTTCATCACCGCCGAGCGGAAATTCATAAAATTTCATGGTGATATTTCCCTTGCCGTCCGGCGACATAGTGAAAAGAATTGCGTCTTTTACGCTGTAGAGATTTTTATCAAGTTGCACATTGCCGATATAAATAACGTCTTCGCTGTCCTGCGGCAAATCACATTCATTGCTGAAACTTTGATAGACATCGACGCGCCAATTATTTTTATCAAGCTCGGAAATTGAAATTGGTTGTTTCAACGACACCCAGCCGCTAAGTTGATTACGATTAACATAGCGCACAAACCTTTGATTGGAACAAAGACCGATATTGTACGGCACGGTGTTGCGAATAATGACGTTGCCGCTTTCTTTGTCCGTCATATAACGGTACATTGCCGCACCGGTCGCCACGCTCATATAAATATCTTCTTTTTCAAAATCTGCACAGTCAAAAATATCGTCACCAAAATAATCAGTCAACATATGCAGAAAATTATCAATCATTGAAGTTCCGCCGAAAGGTTTAACAGATGTGACTTCGCTTTTGTCAATTTTGGCGTCTTCCAAAAGTTCATCAAGAAGTGCAACGATTTTTTCGTTGATTTTCATTTTATCAATCATTGAAATAATTTCGGCGCGCTCTACGGTCAATGTATGAATGCCGCCGCGTTTGTCTACCGGAAATCCCTGCGCGGAGTCTTCGCCGTCTTCAGAAAAAATATTTTCTTTAATCGTTTCAATTTCCTGCATCACGACATTTTTCGACGCGCCGCTATCCAAAATTTCTTTTATATCATCAGCAAATTTAACGCTTATGATATTTTTAAAAATTTCTTCGTCAATGTCAATGCCGCCGAACTTTAAACCTGCCGCCGCAAGTTCCGTAACCTTTACAGCGTCGTCGCTATGTTCAATTCTAAATAAACTTAAATCAAGCGTCGAGCCGCCGAAATCGAAAATTAAAACCGTCTGATCCTTTTTCTCATCAAAGAAATTTTCCAATGAAAACATTGCGGCAAAGGGTTCATTTACAATGCCGGTAACAGGAATCCCGATTTCAACTGCTGTTTGCTGTATAAAATTTTTCTGCACTTCGGAAAAAGAGACAGGCACGGTTATTGTTACGTCGAATTCATCAACATTGGAAAATTTTTCAGTAATATTTTTCCAAATCCACGCAAAAATATTTTTTACAGCCTCAGCAACGGTTACATCACGTTCAAGACTTTGAATATACTTGCTCCACGTTTTCTGTGAAATTTTCGGCTTTATCTGCCAAATTTTATTTTCATAATCAATGCTGCGTTTTGCACCTTGTCCGACGTGTATTTCAATATTGTCTTTAATTTTTTCGTAGAGAAGTACATTTGGTGTGAACTCTTTGCCGCTTTGATCTTTGTTAAGCTTTAATTTTTTAGCCTTGCCATTTGAATTGACTTGCACAGCTTTTATATTGCATGCTCCGAAATCTATGCCGATATAAACTTTCATTTGGCACCTCCTTCAAATTTCATTACCGTCATTGTACCTTCAAAGCTACAATATTCAATTTCGTCGTCCTCGTTCAAATAATCCAAAAAGTATGGCAAGCGCTCAACTTCATCAATGAGTTTATCTTTATTCTTAACATCAGTAGTTTTTTTTATGACGTTCATTTTTTCAAGATCGCCATGCGTCATAAGTTTATTCGGCTCAACAAGTTCCGTGTAGACGTTACAAGCAGCAAGGTATGAATTAATCTTTTTAAGAAACGCCGCATAGAAAGCAGGATTTTCCTTTATGCCGCGATAAATTGACACGGGTAGCGCCATAAGAAGATATTTTGAAAGGACACTAAAAAATGCCTTTGATGCCTCCTCCGAAAAATTATCTTCGTCGAATTTGCCGCGCTTTAACTTGTCGGCGAACTTTTGAAGATTGCGGTAGTAGTTTTCTAAGAGCTGAATAAAATTTTCTTTTTTAGAGAAATTGGATTTTTTCAGAAAGTCAATTATTTCAGTGACCTTTTCAGCGGTTGCCAAACTTCTTTCAGCGTCGCGCGGTTCGTTTGTAAAAAAAAGGCGATTACTTTTTTTTATGTGAAAGTCTTTAATTGTTAATGTGGGAGTTTCTTTGAAAGATTCTAATTTTTTTATCCGCGCGTCAAACTCATCATTAATTTTTTTCTGCAGTTCAACTTCTTTAGAAAATGTATCTACGTTACTTTCAAGATTTTTATTAAAAGCTTGCTGATTGTTGAAAGTGGTTTGAATTTGCGTGAAATAATTTTGGTGTTGAAGAATCTGCGCGGAGAGCTCGGCATTTTTCTTGACTAAATTTTGATTATCGGCCTCAAGTGTAGCAATACGCTGCTCCAAAATTTTTACAGGTGAACGATCCGGCTCGGAATTTCCGTCGCTGATTCTGACTTCCAACGAGGCAATATTGCGCTTAAGCTCCTGCAATGCACTTTGTAAATTTTGTAAATCAGAAGTCTTCGGCAAGTCAGACAGTTTATTTTCAAGATTTTTGACGCTTGAAAGTTCGGCATAATTTTTCAATTCGGCATTAAGACTTTTTTCAACGCGTTGCAAGTCGCCTTTAATTTGGCGTAAAAAGTCAGCAGAAAAATTATTTAAATCGGTACGCGTCGCGTAATTTTGTAGCAGAGTACCTAACCGATTAAGTTCGTTTTGCAAGTCGCTGATAAATTCATTATTACGTGTAATTCTTGATTCAGTGTCATGTACGGTGCCTTGCAAATTTTTAAATTTGTCACTCAAACTTCTGCTTGCAAAATATCCTATCAAGCCGATTAAGCCGAGCAGACCGACATATTCCATTTAATTATCAACCTTTCTTTTTGTATACGATATATTCTCCGTCAATCCAACATACATCCTCTTCGCCATCTTCGTTTATAAATTTAAAATAATGCGGAGGCACTTCAACTTCTGAGATCAAATCCTGCAAATGCGGAAAAGGCGCTTCAATTACACCCGTTACTTTCATATGTTTCAGCCATTCACGATAATTGGTTCTAGGTCGTACATTGCATGATTCAAGCCCGATATTTTTAAAATATTTTTTAACCAATAAATCAAGCGAATAATAATAACTGTGCGGCATTTTACCTCTGCCGACAAGACCCGGCTTGCAAGATTTCAATATCATGAAAAAGCGTTTTTCTATAACTTCAGAAAGATTTTCTACAAAAAGCTTTGATGAGCTTGCATCAATTTCTGAAGGCTGTGCAAGATTTTTTTCTGCTTCCTTAGCATAATTTTCAATCAGATTACGAAATTGCGGACTTTGAGAATCCTGCTTGCCTGCAAAAAAATTTTTAAAATCGTGCAAATCAAGTACAGTCATACGCAGATCCAGCCAATCTTTCAAACTGCCGATATTCACAGGCGAAAATTTATTTCCAGGCGGTTTGGGAGGAATTATTATAGGTTCGCGATTACCTTTCGACTTATCACCCTTAATACCGTACTGCGCAACGGATTCAAGCGAACTTTGGCTTTTAGAATTTTTACTCGTTTCATCAAAATTATCTGAATTTGTTGAAGATGGTAAAGGGCGTGGATCCGGTGGAGTAGCTTTCACGCCTGTTATACGTACAATAAAACTTTTTATAGAGATATCTTCTCCATAGCGATTACGTAAATCTTGCAAAAAATCCGTTACACTCATCCTGAAATCACTCCAAATCACTTTTTTTGCGGAAGATAATTTTTTCGCCGTGAATTTTATTTCCGTCGATATCTTTAAGTTCAACGTTGACGTCAAGTTCACCATTAACCTGCGCGGTAAATGTCACCTCTACTTGAACTTCGGACGCCTTCAAATTCGGAGGCAAATTGTCTATCATAATCGAATCAATTTCCTCAATGCCGTTGTCCCATACATAAATGGCGTTGGGAAAATTTTTTACGTCACGTTCATAATACTTAATTTCAAATTTCTGCATATTATCTCTCGGCAGATAAAAAAACCTTTTCTTGTTACAGGGCAATGGCTCATCTTCCGGAATAATCACTTGGAACTTTCCAAACTGTATGCCTTCATTTGCAGCAATGCCCATTTGTACGGTCGTCACGGCTTTTGGAGTACTTTCAGACTCAACATAACGCTTAGCAAGAATCGCCGCGCCGCGTGAAATCAAAGTCGATACGTCGTCACAGAAAACTATGTCTTGATCGTTAAGGCGCTCTTCCAAAATTTGCTTGACAAGCGGAATATTTGAACTGCCGCCTGCCAAAACAATTTGATCTATTTTTTCAATGCCTTGCTTATCTTTGGCGCGTTTAATCGTCTGCAACGTAATATCAACTGTTCTGTTAATATATTCACCAATATAATTTTCCAATTCTTCGCGGCTAAACTCCACCGTTATCAGTTCGTTTATGCCGTCACGCAAAACTATATTTAAAGGTTCCGATGAATATTCATTTTCTGACAGATTTTCCTTGATCAAGTTTGCAACGCGCCAAATTTCATTCATATTTTTTTTATATTGTATGAGCGATATTTCGCAATCGTCCTCGTCGAAGTCATCTTCATTGAAAGGAAATTCTGCGCCGTAATCGTCGTTAATCTCATTCAAAATTTCTTTAGCCAAAATGCTTGTAAGGTTATTGCCGCCTAAATGTTTATCGCCACCGGTCGTAATTTCTTCAAACGCCGCGCCTTTTTTGCGAATTATTGAAACGTCGAAAGTGCCGCCGCCGAAGTCGTACACCAATATAACCGCTTCAGAATTTTCCTCACCTTGTGAATTTTCATAAGCAACCGCCGCAGCAGTAGGTTCTGCAACAAGTTTAACGTCTGTCAATCCCGCCAACCTTGCCGCCATCTTCGTAATGCTTTTTTCTGTTGAGCTGAAATTTGCCGGTACAGTTATAACGGCACGCTCTATAAAGCCGTCAATCGGTCCAAATTCCTTAATCAATCTGTTTTCCATACCGCGCACAACTTTATTAAGAAAAAGTTCTGCAAATTCACGTGACCTTTTGGCAAAGGGTTTTCCGTCTTCCGGAATTATTTTGTGGCGTTCTGAAGAAGATATTGTAGTTTTAAAATTGGCGACGCCTGCCGCAGGATTGTCAGCCAAAAAATTTCGTGCCTTGTTGCCTATAAAATATTCATCTGCACTTTGAAAATAAATAACCGACGGAATAATTTCTTTTGTTTCGTAGTTAAGCTGGCGCAGTTTGCCTTTTTTGTTGACGTATGAAACAACCGTGTTTGTCGTACCTAAGTCTATACCGATCTCTTTTCCCATAAAAATCCCCTCAATAAATCACTATGTTATCAATCTTCATTGTTTCGGCGTTGTCAATAATTCCAAAGTGACTATTCCAAAAAATTTCATAGTCTGCGCCCATGTCGAATAGAAAAAAAATTAAAAGCTCCAACAAATTTTTATTATGCTCCGTAGCGTTGGCAGGAATGTATATTAAAAATTTTTTCTCCCATTCGTAAAAATAAAATTTAGCCGCAGGAAAAAATTGCAACACGGCATCAAAGAAAAAAGTTTGCAGACCCTGCGCCGCGTCGTGACGTTGCAGGTAGATTAAAATTATTCGCCGCTCCTCTTCCCTTAACGCAAGATAAATTTCACGCGCCTTTTCACCGTAAATACCGTTGCAAATTTCTTCATCAAGCCTGCGTTCATGAATTGAAGTCAAATGAATGCCGCTTTTTAAATCCAGTAGTGCAAGGTAATGAAACAGGCAATTTTCAAGCTGTTCAAAATTTTTATCATCTGTGCCTTTATATAGCGGCGAAAAAATTTTATCAAAGCGCAGAGAAGGATTTACACCGATTTTTTTTGAGCCGGTGTAGCTTATTTCAAGGTATGGTGAAAATGGTTTTGTGTCAACGTAAAAATCATTTTCCGCGTCATAATTTTGCCAAATGTACCTCATCATTCGACACCTGCCCAGCCAAATTCAGGATAATTTTGTTTAAGATAATGCAACACGTAATTTGCATAGTCGATTTTAAAAATTGAATCGCCGCAGAATTTTATACAGCATACCGGCTTATTTCGCACGTCGCCGAGTAAACTATTTTCTGCCGGATAAAAATAACTGTCTGCCTTAGTGTAAACTTCAAGCGGCTTAAAATTATCGGCGTTAAAACTTTCAAGCTGCGCGGGACAAATTTTGCCGAATCGCGTTAAATTGAAACAGGCAAGCACCTTAGCCACGTCGCCTGCCGTCTTTAAACGTAATTTGTCATTTCTGCGCGGAAAGTCATTTGTAAAAACGTCATCCGAAATTGTCGGCGTGTCCAAAGTCACTTTTTGGCAGTCGCGCTCTTTCAAGACGCTGTTGTAGCCAAATTTAAAATTTTTTTCTCCGCTATCTGTCTCAAAATGTAAATCGTCGCAATGTTGCGTTGGAAGGATAAAAACTTTTTTGTCGTCGTCGAAAGTATGAAAATATTCGTAGCGAATTAATTTGCCGTCCGCGCCGATATATTCATCAACATCAACGCCGCGCCGCATTTCGCCGCGTTCAATTTTCACATTCCAAAAAAGATTGCCTTTCAAAATTTTGCCGTCCAAATTATTTTGAGCCAAAAGTAAATCTACATTGTGGAAATTTTTAAATTCCGCCGCGTCAACGCCAAAAATTTTTATGTCAACGGCGCGTCTTGCATACGGCGAAAAAATTACGGGACGCTTAATCTTGTACATTTCTGCAATTTCAAATAAAATTTTTTCAGCGGCAATAAATCTTTCGTTACGTTGCAGGCAGTATGAAAAATTTTTAACAGTGCCGTCACTCGTGACAAGGCATCCTCTATATTTCTGCGTACAAATATTTTTCAATTCATCATAAGGAGTATTTACAAAAAAGGCGTCCGACATTGGAATTTCAGATTCTGCATCATCATCAAAAATATATGCGCTATAGACTTCTTGCGGAAAAAATCCTCGTTCAGATTCAGTGTCACCGCTTTTAACGCTTTCCACAAATTTCACAGCAACTTCAAAATCTTTGTTCCAATCCTGCGGCGTACTTTCAGCTGTAATTCGCTTTTCCAAGTCATTTAAAAAATTTTCTTGATGTTTTGCCAATGCTGAAAAAATTTCTTCTAAAATGCGGCGTTTATCGTCTTCATTTTTAAAACTGCGTGCGATAATTTTTTTAATTTCACTTTCAATGTTACTTCTCAAAAAAATCCTCCTTTATATTAAGGATTAGTGAGTAGTTAGTAGTAAGTAGTTAGTAGTTAAAACCTACAATCTACAATCTACCCCCTACTCTCTACTCTCTACCCTCTACCTCCTACCCCTCAATCAGCGCAGTTCAATTTTACTGCCGCCGAGTTTAATCTTGCCATCCGATTTAATATCAGCGTCCTTCGCCTTGACTTCAAACTTGCCGCCGGAATCAATTACAATATCCTTTGTCATGGAAATTTTACCGGCTTGAGTCTTCAAAAAAATTCCCTGCTCATTCAGCGTCACGGAATTTTCTCCCACGACAATTTCAATGCCCTTGTCATTCATCACGATTTTATATTTGTCCGAAAAAAATTCAAGCGATTTTTCCTTCCAAAACATACGCTGTTTGAAATTGTTGCCGATATATTTATCCTTCACGTTTTGGCATTCGGCGGCAAGAGGATTTTCACGAACTGCCGACACGCAAAAAATTTCTTCATTGGTGAAGATAACCTCTACCGCGTCGCCTTCATCGGGGATAAAGACAATGCCGCCGCTTTTGCCTGCGTACGGCGTACGGTAATCAATCCACAGCGGATTTTTATTATCCATATCTTCAATAAATTTGTCGTCAAAAATCACTTGCACTCTGCCGAGATTTTTCGGATCTTTCGTATTGATAACCTTCGCGTGAAATTTGGCGCTCTTGCACAAATACGGCGCGTTTGAAAGCGGCGGTAATTCTAATTTATGCTCGTCCAATTCATAGCGATAAGTATAACTTTCATTTTCAAGGCGAAGCGTTAAGCCGACAATGACAAATTCGTCTGCAATTTTATCAATCTTGACAACTTGACCAAGTTCAAAAAAACTTTGTGACTTCAAAAAGAATTTAAACTGCTTGCCTACCTTTGCGTGAGATATCGACAAAATTTTATTGTCGCGGATTTTCCGCGCAGATTTTTCAATACACGAATCAATAAAAAAATTTACCTGATCCAACGTGTCAAGAACCCAAAACCTTTTGCCGAAACGTTTTGCAAGCCGTGACATAAATTGAAAGTTGGTCTCTTGATTCTGCAAAATTACCGGCGAATATTTTAACGCGGAAAACTCCTTTGCAACTTTTAAATCGGCAGGTGAAAGATTAAGCCGCGCGGTACTGAGCACGTCCGAAATTTTTTTGTCGGAATTGTGAAAAATTCGCGTCTTTGCATCTTCATCAGCCGTCACCGAAAGTGAAATGCACGAAACAAAAACTCTTGCCGCACCGATTAACTTTTCAACTTCAACCGTCTCAACGCGTCCAAAAAAAATAGGCGCATTATCATCCGTCGTGACGGAAATGGTTTTGCCTGTGCAAGCCAAAAATTTTTCTGTCGCAACGTCCGATATAGACGCCGTAAAGTTCAAAAAGCTGTGTTCGCCTTCGTGTTTCGTCAACTCAAAATCGGTAATGTGTTCGATTGGTGCGAAATTTTTTATCTTCATAGCGAATTCCTGTTGAAAAAGTTAGAATGCTTCAATAGTTTTAAAATTATTTTCCTGTTGCGTAAGATACAGTTCAAATTGATCCGCTTCGTTATTGCCTTCCATTTCTGTTTTATAATTTTCAAAGTAGTCTACTACAAAAACGTTTGGAATAATGTACGTGCGGAAAACTTCGCTCATTGAAGACTTAGCCTTAATTTCAATGGTGCGATACCATTTCTTTTGGTCAAGTTCTTTCGACCAATTAAAAATATTTAATACTTCCTCACGGATTTCTGAATTAATCTTGCCGACAATTTTAATTTTGGCGAGCATAGCATTGGATTTGTTGCGTGCGTCGTTATTGACAGTGTCCATATGTACTTCAACATCTGTAATAAGGCTCTTTTCTCTTTCTTTGCCGTCTTTACCGATTTCGATAACTTCGCCGTCTTCCGAAGTAATTTTAATTGAAAAAATCATTTAAGTACCTCCTTAATCTCCTTCTACTTCAAAATCAACATAGCCGTCGCCGCCGATAAAATTAATATGCAATTTAACCTTGTCGCCTGTATCGTCAATGTCTATTTTTTCGCCGGTACGCAGCAGGCAGTTGACAATACCTTCATATCTGTGTTGCTTATTTTTATCAGCCCATTCCCTGTTAATGGATTCAACTTTTTCGCGTACATCAGGTTTCTTTTTGGAGGCAAGCGCGTTTAATTTTTGCGCGATAAAATCTTCAATGAGTGTCTGATAAACCGGCTTGTAAAGTCCCGTCTTGTCATTTTTGGCAAGGGAACGCGCACAGTGAATGTATGAATTTTTCCACTTACTGCCATCTTTATCTTCCACCTCGTCGCCGCTGAATGCAAAGCCGAACATATTTGAGTTAATGGTTTTGATTAAATCTTCACTGCGACGCAGGACAGATTCACGGTTGAATTTAGTTTGAAAAGCTTTTTTCACTGTCAAATTTTCAAAGTCAATACCGACACAAACGCTGTCTTTGTCGTACTTCAATTTATAGCTGTCCAAAACTTGGGGCTGCTGAGAGGCAACAAGAAGACCGCCCGCAGGGTAAGCCGCGTCAATATAAATGCCCGGCAAAGTAATCTGCGCGTCCGGTCTGTCGTCAAAAACGGATGTAATTCTGTCACGAATCAAAGTGAAATTGGGATAAGCGTAAACCGCGTGACCGTACTTGCACGAATCAAACTCTTTCATTTTATCTTTGACTTCGACAGATGAAAGATTGGAAAAAGTATTGGTTTCATTGCGAATGTTGAATACCGTCGTAATTTTGGCGGATTCCATTACTTCCAAAAATTCTTTCAGCGCATTAATGCTGACATAATCTGTATGAAGTTTTTTTGCGTTGTCTTGAGATTTTTTTAAACTGCCGCCCATTCCATCATCATCAATATCATCATAAATTTCAGTATCATCAATCGGCGGATTTTCAAGCACATTCGGCAACACGGCAAACCAAATTCTTTTTTCGCCCTGATCTTTGCCCAACTGTTTCATATAGCCGGCAAATTTATCTTTTATCTCCAAAAGACGTGACGCCTTACAATTAGAAATTATTACGCCGTCGGATATCGGTGAATACGCGCCGCCTTCTGCCGTAGCGTGATCGAAAAAGGTTTTAACGCCGAGAAGACTTTCAACTATCTTTGACATTTCCTTAATAAAAGATTGCCGCGAATTTATATAGGCGTCTTCAAACATTTTACACTGTTTCCTAAGTACGTTTATGTCAAGCGCTTGTGTTTTATCTTCGGCATTGGACATTGCAGACAAGGGCGCAAACGCCGAAACAAGTATCGATTTAATAGTTTCATTCGGTGAATTCGCGTTTTCTTCATAATCTTTTACTATGGTTGTAGCGATTTTATTTTGTATCGTCTGCGCGTCGGGAATTTTCTTTACCGATTCTTGCGGCGCTACGACTTTAACTTTGGCAGGCAAATTGTCTTTTACTTCAACCAATGCACCTTCAGATTTTTTATCCTCACTCGGTGCGGCAATGGCAGGTACTGTTTTTGCCTTCGGGTCAATGTCAAGATATCCGGCGGGATTAAGTATCAAGTTTCCGATGATGATAGAAGGCAACTTTTTTGTATCGGCGTTGTCATCAGCAGGTAAAGCGGCGTCGAGACGTTCCTGCTTTTTCTTATTGTCTTCAATCAAAATAGGCAAAAGTTTATTCAGCGAAGCCATAGAATATTTGGCAATAGTTTGACGGCATTCACTAAGTTTTTTACTACATGCATTCATGGTACTTTTATCGCCGATAGCCTTTGCCTCGTGGTATCTTTTTAAGTTGTACTCCATTTTTTGGCGCGTATTGCGAACTTCGGCAAGTTCTGCTTTAGGCGTCAGCATTTCCATAATTTCGCTGTCATCAAACTGTATATTTGATTTGCCGCTTTTCCCTTTGGATTCGTAGAGCCTCTCAAGCATTTTGTAGTAAATATGTTCGCCGATATCCAATTCCGTGCAAGATAACCCCTGATATTTTGTCGGATCTGTGGTATAAGCAAATACAATCTTGCCGTCTTTTTTGCCTGCAACTTCATATACTTTAGGCGTGAATTTTGTCATAAACTCTTGGAAAGTCGAAACGGTTAATTTTTCCAGTCCGATCATAAGGTCATCGTTTGAAGGATCGTTATTCAAGATCGTGAAAAGATTGTCTGATTTAGTGTTATTGAACTCTTCAAAGATAATCGTCCTGTGCGTTTGATTTGGCAAATTTTATCCCTCCAATACTAAAAATCAAAAAGGTTGAGCGCTGATTATCCCGCCGTAGGGGCAGGCATTTTTTGACGCCTTTGTAAGCAAATTTTTGCCGTTTGAAAATTTATTCGGCGAAAAAGGCATCCACGCCATAAGCTGACACTTGCATGGTTGCGGCGTACCTTGTGAAATAGCCGTTAAAATAGCACAAATGCCGGACTTTGAATTTACCGTAGCACCGATAGTAAGTAACGTTTCGCCTTTGTATTTCACCGTGTCATTGCCGCTGTCCTTGCATTTTATAAAGCCGCCTTTGTCGCAGATAAATTTTGTGTTTTCTGTCAAGCAATTATCCATTCATTCACCTCATTTTAGGTGTTAGGGGGTAGAGGGTAGATTGTAGAGGGTAGGTTTTAACTACTCACTACTCACTACTCACTACTTACTACTCACTACTTACTAATCCCTAATCCCTGTTCCCTGATTAGGTGTTAGGGGGTAGAGGGTAGATTGTAGAGGGTAGGAGGTAGGGGGTAGAGGGTAGATTGTAGAGGGTAGGTTTTAACTACTCACTACTCACTACTTACTACTCATTAATCCCTAATCCCTGTTCCCTGATTAGGTGTTAGGTAAAAGCCTAAAAACTAAAATCTAATTCCTAGCCCCTATTCCCTAATTCAATCGGTATCGGCTCGGACATTTCGGAGCTTGATTCTACGTCGTCCGCGTCTTTTGCAATGATATATTCAATCACGTTTGATTTTGCCGCACGAATAAAAACCCGCGCGTCGGGGTCGGGATTTTCCAACGTGACATTGACTCGCCTTGCTTTCTGCACGTCCATTGTACCTGTACCTGCCTCCGGCTTGTCGCTGTAAAGTATATCAAAATTATTTCCGGCATCAATAAAATCATACCAAATTCCATATTCGGTATTTTTGCTGATAACGGGTTTGAACTTGCGCTTTTTGTTTCTGCCGACGTAGAATTGGAAAGGCGTCTGCTCTTCTTCCGTCGCCGTAATATGTATGACTTTGACGTTGCCGCTGTCCCTGCAACGCAATAAGCCAAATGCCACGCCGGTTTTGCCGGTAGGTGCGGCTATGTCGTCGGGATTAACTTCAACGCCGCGCTCTGCTTGAATGGTATGTGCCTCGTCAGTGCCGAGCGTGGGATAAATTTTAAATTCCGGCAATTCGTTTTCTTTAAGGTTCAAAAGTTTTTGCAGTTTGCTTGTCGGCGTATTTTGACCGTCATCCCACTTCTTGACTGCCGAAAGAATTTGTTTCAGATTGTCGGGATTGCTGATGAAGTCGATAAATACTTCTTTATCTTCCTCAATTTTATAAAGAGACTTGCCGACGTCGGTATTTTTTACTGCGTAGCCGTCTTTCAAGCTGTAGCCGACTTTCAAAATGCCTTCTTCATCAAAGGGTGATTCCGGCTCCGGCTGTCCGAGATATTCGGCAAAAATTTCTTTTACCAATTTGGATTTTGAAGAGTTACCGGCAAGGAAAATCGACACTTCGTCAATTTCATCAAGCGGCATTATGTCGCATTCGTCATTTTCCACGCCTTCCGCAAATGCCTCACGCATCGCTATAAAAAAGTTTTCAATGCCCTGCTCTATCCTGTCGCGCAGAATTTTTTTCAAGTCAAGCTTTTTGTCATTTTCAAAAACCGTGTGCAAAATTATATTGGTAAGCTGTACGCCTTTGTCGGTGTACAAAGTAACCGCAATGCCTTTGTCACCTGCCAAAATTTCTTTAGCCGCGTCGCTGTCGGGGTCTTCCCATACCGGACGCAACTTTTCAGCCAGGTTGTGCATATTCAAATGGGCTTCCTGCGAATCCTTTATCAACGCCGCACTGTTCGGAAAATCCTTTTTGTCAGCCGCAAAGGTGAACGGTATCTTTCCGACGTTTTTATCATCTTGTTTCGGATTTAATAACGTCGCTTGATTAGCCTTGAAAATTTCAAATGCCAAAAGTTTTAAAAGATTTTCGCCGCCTAAAGTCTTGTCGCCGTTTTCGCCGAAATGTATCAGCTCGTAATCGTAACGATCCAATTCAGACTCACGCAATACGCCGAAATCAAAATCTGTCGTACCGCCGCCAAAATCGAATACCGAATAATAATTTTCTTCGCTGTCTTCCGGATCAAAGCCGTATTCCTGCAACGCCGTTATCGCATACGCCGCAGGTTCACTCGCGCCTATTTGTACCTTAAAGCCTTTCATAACCTCTTCATTCGACAACAGCGCCGTCGGAAAAGATTTTTTTATACCGCGCAGAAATGCCCGCCGCATTCTTTCTCGTATTGACCGATCGTAGGTTACGGGAAATGACATTATGTATTTCAGAAAAATTCTCTTCTCCTGCAACATATTATTTATGTACAGTCCCAAGTAGTAGGCGTAATATTCAAGCGGGTTCATGTCGCCTTCCATTAAATCCAAAAACGGCGGTAAATCTTCCACAACGTCATTGCTGTCTTTAATCTTTATGCGATCTGTCGAGCCGCACCAATGCTTTAACTCAGTCAAAAACGAATAGTAATGCTTGCTGTCACTGCCGGTAAGATTGCTAAAAGCCGTATGCGAAACGGTTACGTCATTCCATTTTGTCTTCGGACGACCGTCACGCGCCTTGTACGCCTCAACAAAATTTTTCAGATTTATGAACTGAATCACCGTAGGATTTTCAAAATTTTTCTTCTTGATGCCCTTGCCGTAACTGCCGCTGCCAACTTGCAAAGGCAGTACCTGCATATTGTCATTTTCGTAGACTACAACGGTTGACTTTGTGCCGAAGTCTATTGCAACAATGCCGTGATTTATGTCATCTGCCGGGTCTCGCGCCGTCAAGCCTTCTTTTAGCTTAAGTTCGCCTGCCTGTTCGCCGTCCGTGCCGTAGTCCCATAAATCCCAATGTCCGCGATTAGGATCTATCAAAATATTTTCGTCGTACGGGTCGATATCTGCGCGGATTTTGTCGCCGTTTAAAAGTTCGTCGCGCAGTTTATTAAAAAAGTCATTGCCTGCCACAGTAATGTTTGATGAAAGTAATTTTTTAGCCGTCGGCAGAAAATCAAATTCAGTTCCGGCTTTTACCGCGTCAAATATTTTGTTTTGATTGAGAGAAATTTTTTCATCGCTTGCAGTCAAATACTCTTCATTTTGAGCGTATAAATTTTTCAGTTTCGTAAAAGTAGTTTTTGTCTTATCGGAATTAAATTTTTTTGGCGTCAAGTCATATTCAAACCATTTTAAAATTGCTTTTGGCGTAGTACCTGTACTGTCTTTCACGCCGAAACGGAAAAATGGTATTGTCCATATTTCATTGTTAGAGCCTCTATAACTATTATAATGGGTGTTCTCGTGCCAATGGATATTAATATAATTCGGTGTACCGTTATTATCCGCATATGTCAATCCATAACCCAAGTCGCCACAAACTTTTATACAATATCTCTTGCTAAAAAATTCTATGAAATGGTCTGTTCTTTGGTCGGTCCAAAATATCATAGCTTCATTGTAGGTTGGCAGATGTCCGTTAAATCCGTCAAAATTCAAGTTATTTAAAAAGTTACGTGGATAATAATTACAGCCGTTGCTATGATCACAACGCCTTTTTGCCAAATTCGGAATAAGCGAAAAAATTTTATGTATATATACAACATTTTTGTTGCCCATATGAATCCATTCGTCGGCATTAAAGCGCGCAGTAAATTCGTCGTATAGAGTCTTAAATTCTTCTTCAATATGCGTTGCGGCTGCGGAAATTAATTTTTTCAACGCGTCATCTTTAAAATTTTGAAGGTTTTCTGCAGAGACGGGCAACTTTGTAATAATTTTTGTCATGCTTTCACCTCAACCGATAGCAACCAAACTCGGCTTGACAATTTTGCCGGTACGAGAAAATTTGTAGCCTGCAAGCAACACTTTTTGAACAGTGCCGGATTGCGCACTGCTTGAAGTCTTTCTCATTTCTTCATCATCAAAGATATCTCCTGCACTGACGTTTAAGCGTGTAAAAATTTTTTCGCGGCGTCCACTATTTGCGGCATTAAAAACGAACTCAAAAAGCCCGTGCAAAATATCAATTTCAGCAGGATTGGTACCGCTGTTAATGGTATTTGTCACGTAGTCAAAGAGATTGTCCAAATGCCTTTCCTGCAGAGCGCCGATTAAAAAATTTGTAGGGGAATTTGCCGCGCCAAAAATACCTTCCAATGAAAATTTGGTGGTGTCGGAAAGTTTTTTGTAGGAATTGTACGCCTGTTCAATGTCAGCGTATTTTTCGGCGTAGTCTTCAATCTGCGCGGTAGCATCATTAAGCCGTGACTTTGTATTTGACAGTTCGCGCGTTGTATCGTCAAGGCGGTGCGTTGTATCGTCAAGTTGCGCGGCAGTATTATTAAGCCGTGACATTGTATTTGACAATTCGCGCGTTGTATCGTCAAGGCGGTGCGTTGTATCGTCAAGTTGCGCGGCAGTATTATTAAGCCGTGACTTTGTATTTGACAGTTCGCGCGTTGTATCGTCAAGTTGCGCGGCAGTATTATTAAGCTTGGCATTTGTATTCTGCAACGAAATTTCCAACTGCTGACGGTGCTTTTGCTCATTTTGCAAAGAAATCTTAGTGCGATTGAGTTCATCGCGCAGATTTTTAATTTCGTCCTGCGCGGCGTCATTCACATGCAAAATTTTAGCCAACGTGTCTTTTATGGAGTTGACGTAAGGTGAAACATCAAAATTTTTTGTATCCATATGACCTCCTAAATTATTTGATTTTAACATAACAAAATTTTAAAGTGGTGTTCAGGCGGAACACATTTTTAATTTGCGAAGAAATTTTTTAATCGGTCAAGACGTGAAAATTTTTCGGCAAGCGTAGGAAAATCGTTTTCAATTCTACCCGCGCAGTCACGACAAAATTTATCGGCGTCGGCAGGATTTTCACGTAAAACGCGCTTGTATCCCCAAATATGCGTGAAGAAATTTTGTTTAGAGTCGAAAAGCTTATTAATATCAGACAAGGCATAAATCTTGACGCCGCAATTTTCCGCGCACATAGCAAGCCAGCGTTGCTCAACAAAAACCATGTACGGCAGTAAATCCCAGCCTTTTTGATTCTCAGTCGGTGCGGCAGAGTGCATAAATTCAAATGCAAAATCGCGGTAGGCGTCGACAAAATTTTTATTGCCGAAATATACAAAAGCCGCGTTGCAGGGTTCAAGCGACCAATTCAAATTTTGCGGCAATGAAAAATCGCCTGCGAAGTGAAAAAAATCGGCGTCGGGATAGCAGGGGAGATTGGTACTTTCGCGGTGAATAACGGCGATATCAGAGCCGAATCTGTCAAAATTCATAGGTTGCCAAAGTATGAAGTCAAGGTCAATCGACACGCAGGGGACGTGATTATAAGCCAGCGCGAAAATTTTAGCACCTGCCCAAAAAATATTTTCGTCAATGCCGAAACCGTCCATAACGTCAAGCGAAGTATAAACGCCGTCCCAAATTTCGGTAATGCCTGCGTCGTACAAAATTTTTTTGCCGACAGAATCAGTGTACAAAAAAATTTCGCCGTTGTACTTTTTCCATTCAAGGGCAGAAAGAATCATTGTGAAAATTTCAAAGTCGGCAATTTGAAAGGCGGGATTATTACGCGTGCGAAAAGTTTGAAAAGCTCTCATCATTAAACCTCAATCTTTGTACGCGGTTATGATTTCCAAGCCGTAACCTGCATTTTCAGCGTTTGAAGTTACGGCGTCAAGTTTACTTTCAACTTCGCGCAGAATATCGCGCAGAATACTTTCAATGCTGATTCTGCCGAGCGTGTTTGTTTCAAGGTACAAATTCAAAATCGTAATTTTGCCGTCAATATACGTGAAGTCTGCGAAAATTTGAAGTTTGCGTTCATTGTTGTAAAGCAGTTCGGCATTGGCAGGGTCAAGCTTTACGGTAAAAATTTTATTCTGCGCGTAGTCTTTCAATACGGCAATGTACTCAAAATTCCAATTCGGCGTCACGGAAAAATATTCAGCGTCGTAGTGGTAATTTTTATCTTCAAGCAGGATTGTACCTACCGCCGCGCCGCGAATATTTTCAGCACGACGACGGAATTTTTCAGCTGATTCAAATGCATTC
>CAJOKY010000002.1 GCA_905235425.1 uncultured Selenomonadaceae bacterium | reverse complement strand
TCTTTTTTGCAGACAAAAAATTTTCCATTCACTTAACTCCATGAAAAAATAAAAATTTTCTAAACATTTTTGCATAATTATTATATTAACATTGTCAAGTTAAAAAAATCCTCCGCGTTTGGAGGATAATTTTTTGCCTGTCACTGCCAATAATTATTCGGCGTACAGGAGATATGGGCGCCGCTGTTCCTTGAAACGTTTTACATCTTCCTGCCACATGTCTCTGATTTCTTTGGCACTCTTTCCGGCGAGAATTGATTCACGCACATAGGCTTGCCCTATTAAAAGATCAAAAATTTCTAATTCTTTGCCCGACTCGGTTTTAAATTTTATAAAAAATTTTTCTCCAAGTCCCTGTTCTTTGTAAGCTTTATATGCCTCAACCACATGGTAGAGATCCATTCCCTTATCCCGCAATTTAAGTTCTTTTTCACTACGAAAATCTACGCCGTAACAGACTTCACTCAAAAATGGAGGATTGGGTGCGGTTTTAAGGCTTTTGGGGGTGAATTTATAGTAATAATAATTTTTAAGCGCAGGTGCTCCAAAGCACTGAAAAGGATGCCGCGTCCCACGCCCTACGCTTACTTCTGTACCTTCAAAAGGGCAGAGTGAGGCGTATAGATAAACGGACTTCATATTTGGCAGATTAGGCGAAGGCGGTATCGGTAAAGTGTAGGGAGTTTGGTGGGTGTAGTTCAGACAGGGAATCACGGTAAATTTGGGCTTATTTGGTAGTTTTAGCCATCTTTCGCCAATAGCCATGTTGGCAAGTTCACCCAATGTCATACCATGCACCGTCGGTATTGGAAGGCGTCCGATATGGCTTTTTAAACTCATGTCTAAAATCGGTCCATCTACATAATGACCGTTAGGATTTGGTCTGTCAAGTAAAATAACTTCCTTGTCATAAACCGAGCAAGCCTCAATTAAATTGCAGACGGCTATGTAATAAGTGTAATACCTTAGCCCTACATCTTGAATATCAATAACCAGCACATCGAACTTTTCCATGTCTTCTTCAGCAGGCATAACGGTATTTTTATTGTAGAGTGATAGGATAGGGATTCCTGTTTTTGAATCCGTGCCGCTATCTACGGGATCTCCCGCCGGAATGTCCCCTCTAATTCCATGTTCCGAAGAGAATAGGGCGGTTACTTGTTGCCCCTCTTTTAAGAGTACGTCCAAAAGATGTTCATTGCCTATTCTGGCTGTATGGTTACAAAAAAGCGCTACTCGTTTGCCGGTTAGCATAGGCAAATATTTTTCCGTCTGCATGTCTCCGAGAATAACGGAAGTGTCGGCGGCTAATGCAGTTTGCTCTGTCAAAAAAAATGCGATAAGGAGTAACAGGCAAAAGAAATGTTTTCTCAGTGTGGTCATTTTCTCACCTAATAAAAATATATTCAATGGTAGGAACAAAAGTTTTTCGATAGCGTGTATATGCGCAAAATGCTTGTAATTTGCAAAAAATTTGCAGGATTAACTTTGACATTGATTAGGGGATGTTGAATAAGTTTCAAGAAATCAAGAGTTTGTGTATAATAGCGTCTAAGTGGGTGAAATGGTATCTAGATGCCGGCTAAGTTATGGCTGATACGGCTTATGATTGTGATAAGTGCAGGGTACAAATCGCCAAATTATTATTCCATTGCATAAAGACCAGTACAATAAATGGCATCTTCTCGAATGTTTCTTGCAAAAACTGAACCGTGATCGCAGAATTGCTTTTATAGCTAGTACTTGCATTCTACTTGAAATGCGAATAATAGTGTCGTTTAACTTTGACATTTGGAGGTAAGAATAATTTTGAAACAGCTATCAGATCACATTTCCACGTCTCAACAGATTTTTCCTTTTTGAAGTATACCGACTTCCAATCGGAATACTTCATTTCGGCTGGTATTTTTTACGGCACTCAGATATACGATACATGCGTTTTATCGGTAAATCTTCACCGAGTGCCGCGGTTACTGTACAGCAACAGGTTAAAAAAAAGAAATTTGGAGAGTGCCGATGACTTATAAACAACTTTCAAACAAATTTCAAGTCATTAGGGATAGAAGGCATAATTTTAGAACGTAATGTATCGTCAATTAAATTCACTCTGGAAAGTGCCAAGCCTTCTTTGCAATCTTCACACCACAAAGCACCCCATCCGCGTTGTTCACCCAACTCAATATAAGCGTCTTTTAACCTATATGAACCACAATTCGGACAACTAACTTTGCGTCCTCTTGCAAAATCGCTAAGTAATTTTATCCATTTATCGTGCCTGGACATTATCTACCCTCGCTTTTTTACCATTCTAAAAAAGAAATCTTCTTAGCTGTAAGCAATTTTTTTTATTAGCATTTGATTTTCTTGCACATATGACGAACCGTACTTTTTAAACTGTTTAACGTGACAACCTTCGTGAATTACTGTTCTTAAAAGTTGTTCCTCGTCAACAAAGGCTTTCGGCAATAAATCGATTCTTCCTATATCTTCCGGAGCGGCAATTTTCGCAAACGGCAATTTAAGAGTTCCCCATTACAAACCATTTCTATACAGCCTAGAGACTTATACCAATCTTCAAACACCGCGCGGTTTTGCTAATTTGTTTTAGGCACCTCTTCACGAGGGTTTTTTTTAAACCACTTCCACCTTAAGTACCATTCTAATTCAAAATCAGCATCCACACGTACTTCATTATCAAAATAATAGGACATACACACTTCAGCATCTCCATATGCACAATGATACATTTGATATAAACTACCGTCTACATCCTTAAGCAATTCTTCGGCTTTGGTACCATTAAGGTTTTTTATCCGCCTGCAGATTTCTTGGAAATATTCCTCGTTGGGTTCATAACTAATGATATAAGTGTACCTTTTCGTGTCAATCACTCCATCCCTAATTTTTTATTGACATTTTTGTTTGACTTTATAACCTTTTTATCGGCAATTTTTTCTTCCCAAATAGGATTGGGATGTTCGTTTTCAAGTTTCCGCCTCATCTCTTCACCTGCCATTAACTGCCTAGCTTGAGTACGATAGGTGTTTCTAAGTTCAAAAGCTTGCCGTGCTTTTTCTTCCATAGTTAAGGATTGGTCTTGTTTTCGTGGATCCTTTCGTCGTGCCAAATATACCATTTATCATTTCAGCGGCAACGCGGAGGCAGGGGCGGGTAGTGACGCTATTCTGTCAATTCTATTTTTTTGTACCCCTTTATCGGATAAAAAGAAATCGGAAAACGACGTTTTAAATTCTGCGATTCGCGTTCAAGAAATTCAAACTTACATTCACCTGTTTTTTTATTTACTGTCCAACAAAACCCCCCAGGTGGAATCATTCCTTGTGAATTTTCAGCTACAAAAAGGTACTTTCCTTGCGCTTCGGCATAAGATTTACGAAGGATTTGATGTTCAGGGATATTTTCTTTAACAATTTTAATTGCCTCTTTTAACGACAACATCACTTGACTTCCTTACAAAACCACTTAATATTTTTATCATTTATTTCAAGACATTGTTTAATTGTACTGGTTGTTATGGCACTTTTGACAAATACTTTTATAACCAACAACTTTACGAAATTCTTCAGGCGCAAATCGTTCTGGGTGAAAATCCTCTGCTACATTGGCAACGTCACTACACGTTTCTATTGGAATTTTATTTGACAATATTGGGCAATACAAATCTTTGTCACGTTTCTCTGATTTCATTTTCAAACACCTCAATCAATCTCTGAAATTTAGGGTTATACTCGTCAGATTTAAATGCTGTTCAGATTTTCTTGTGATTGGGCTGTACAAATGCTCCGCCACCTTTACCATAATCATTATAACTTTCCGCCTTGAGTGAATATATTGCAAAATATGCGTTTTCTATAAAATTTCGCGCGTCTTCTTCAGTGACGTTATGCGGGTGTCTCCCGCCTTGTGCGTGTTCAATATCAAAAGTAAATTTAGATAAGTCAAATTTTGGCGGTGGATATACAATCTGACCTTTGAAGTGTAATTCTGCTCGCGTCTCTTCTAGTTTTGCAAGGATTCTTTCATTTTTTGCATTATTATCCGTGACTTGCGGTTTATTGGCAATTTGCGCCCTAGACGCCGCGAATTCGGCATCCTTAGCCTTCTGCAGAGCCAATCTTTGTACGTGACATAGCCGTCCAGCTTTTCACGACGTTCAGATATACGCGACTTGCGTTTTACCGGTAGGTCTTCTACTGTACAGCTGCCGTTTCAATAAGCACTCTGAAGATTGCCAAGTACCTTTGTCTATTAATGATATTCAGAGATATCGATTTTAGGTGCATAAAAATATTTATTGAAATTTTCAGTGCCGTGAACTCCAATATAAAAGTCGTAAGTTTCACCGTTTTCTTTTGAAACTTTTATAGCTATCGGAGCACTTTTTGTTTCATTGATATTTTTCCTTTATACTCTGTAGTAAAATTAATAACCCCGTAAGAATCAGCATCGAAATTGGCAACAATTCCTTTAATAGTTTTATATTTTGTACGGCGTTGTAATTTAATCCATTCTGCCAAATCGTTTTGGTCTTGCGCACTTCCTGTAGGGTGGCAAATATAATTGAATTTCAAAGTTGCAGCATTTTTCAAGGCGTCCGCTTGCTGTATAGTCGAATCAGTTGTAACTTCTACCTGCGTAATTAGTGGTGGAGTTTCAGGATTGCCGTCATCATCAATTTCTTGTTCAACCGTTTCAGTTTTAGTTCTCGGCGGTATAACAAAAACCAAGACTTTTGCTGAGATACCACAAAGGCTTGGCATTTTTAGGCGCGTCCGTGATAATCGAATCAATCACTTCGATTTTTTCTTCAAAATAATTATTCATTATCATAACGGCTTTTTTACGTTGTTCTGCGATTTCCTCATCTGTCTTGCCGTTCATCGGTTGGCTAATAAATATTTTCTTCACGGTATTAACCTCTCTTAACTTGGTTGTCTGCAATAATTTTCATAAAACCGTCTTTAACACGCGGTGTGTTACCTGTAGATTGCATTTTATTTCCTGCAGTAGCCGGCGGTATTTTGCCTTTAAGCTTTTCATTTACGGCAGTTTCAATCACCGATTTATATTTTTTCTCAAATGTTGTGATTCTGTTAAGCGTTGATTCGCTGTCATCAGCAATGAGATAATCCATAAATTGAATAGGAATTTTGCGTTCTGCAAGCACCTTAGTCATTTCAAGCATAAGCTCTTTGCGTTGCAGTTCCTTCTCCCGCAATTCAAGTTCCTTGCGCCCGTTTTCAATTTCAGCTTTTTGGCGTTCTTCATCGCTAAGCTTAGAAAGGCGCTCCGCCTCTTTCTTTGCCGCCGCCTCACGCTTTTTAAGCATTTCTTCAAAACTTCTTTGTGCTTTTGTTAAAGCGTCTGCAATTTTGGCGTCAATGTCAACTTCCGGCTTAGATTCTTGTTTCTGCTCTTCAACATCTTGCGTTTCAGTGTTTTCTACCGGCGCTTGTTGCTGTTGCTGAGTTTCAGTGCCACCTTCAGCACCGTCTGCAAATCTTTGAATATCAAACATTTATTCCACCTCGTAAGATTTAATATATTCGATGAATTTTAAAATTTCGCTGTCGTCTTTAAATTTTCCAACACGCAGATTTACACCAATGTCAGTGAAAACAAAATTCTTTTGCTTAAATTCCAAAATGCCGGTCTTATCGCATTCATAGCGCCCCTCAAACTTTGTTTCGCCGCGTTTAATCGCTTCATAAAGTCCACGATTTACAGCTTCTTCTGCGTGAAATTTTCTATTTCATTAGTTATCATCTATAAATCCTCCGTTATTTAGTTTTAAATATAAATTATGCGTTGTTAAAATCGGTTGTAGGAAGTTTTAGAGGTATTTTGGAAGAGGATATGCTGTGTATAATTTTCCGCACTCTGTTCAAGTCAATAACGTGTTGATTACTCGAACCGCAGAAATTTAAATCCAAATCTCTAAGCTCTTTAATAAATTCCCCGTCAACCAAAACATCAATAAAATCCAATAACTTGTAGGCATCAACGGGAATTTCATCAAACTTAAATCCTGTATAGCACCAGACATTTAACCATGCCTTAAGCGTCGGTATTTAAAAAATTACTGTGATTGAATGCGGTACAAGCTTATAAACCGTTTAAAATTCGTCTTCCTTGCCTTCAATTTTCTTTTTAAATTCGCATACTGCCAGCTTGACGATATGACGTTCGACTTCTTTATAAAAAATGGTTTGTTTGGCAATAAACCAGTAATTTACGCCATTGACCTGCTGTTCGCCTACTTACAATAAAGGCTTGTATCCTGCGCCGGTAAACTCTAAGCTGTCAAGTACCGTCCATGCGGACGCCGCGCCCTGCGGCATTTTCGTTGCGGAAAAATTCTCCGTAATTTTCATATGTCCCTTTGATAAATTCCAAGAAGGTAGGCATATTTACACGTTTCACGAAACCTGCACGGAATGTCCGAATATTAAACTTGACGACGGCACCACCAAAATATTTTTAAGCACACAGGGTATTGCTGATGACGTTGACTCTGATGTTAAAGCTTTTCTTAATTACGTGGATAGCGGCGTCGTTGTAGGAGAATTTGTTCAAAAAATCGATAAAGCTGTTAAAATCGTTAAATCTAACAGAAGGGCGATGAAAGAATTTATGACTTATGAAATGTCTCTTTTGGAACGTGAAAAACGAGGAGTATTACAAGGACGTAACCAAGAAAAAGAATTTTTCGCCTTAAAAATGATTAAGAAAGGTAGTTCAATGGAAGATATTCAGGAAATGACCGAACTCCCCTTGTCACGCATTAAAGAACTTATTGAGCAAATATCTGATAAACCTTGAGTAAAGGTAATAAAATTCATCCCGCCGCTTTTAGGCGTTTTTTTGACACTAGACACGTCTTTATCTAAAATGAAATAAGGAAAGAATTTCAACATTCTTATTTCATTTTAACACCCTAAAGTGAAATAAGGCAACTCTTTATTTCAATTTATACAAAAGTGAGGCTTCCTTAGAAGTTCCTCACCTTACGTCGCACTGTTCCCCGTAGAGACTACAGCACTACTTATTCAAAAATTTGTTATCAAACCAGTTTGCGAGCAAGTTACCAATAAACGCTCCTGCTAACATACACAAAAAATTTTCCATATTATCACCTACTTAGTACGCCGGAGAGTTTATCCTCTCAAATGCGTTTGTCTATATTTGTCTATAACAAATGCAGCTATCTAAATATATCATATTGACATCAAAATTCAGTACGTTTAAAATTGCACAGTGTCGTTTATAACAGAAAGAAGGATTAAAATGTACTCTTATGAATGGCATAGCCACACTGGATTATGTCCTATGAAAAATACCCAAAGTACTATTTTCATAAAATACGCTGTAATTGAACCTAATGTTTACAAAAAATTAGAAGATAACTGTACCGATAAATTTACTTGTGGATTTTTAGATAAATACGAGCGGTGTCCTTTATATATTAGCGCTCCGGAAACTCCTCGCAATTCTTAAAATATTCATAAATATATGACTTTATCTCGTCATTTGAATTTTTCAAAAAACGCCGATAAGGGAAATTGCTAAACGGTATACGACTCCCGTCCCCTACTCCCAAATCTACACCTGTAATTGCTTTTAATTTGAGCATAATCTCGTCAAAATGCGTGGCAGGGTCTTTTTCATTTTTACATCTAAATTTGCAAAATGTACAGCCGTTAAAAACAGATTGACTTTCACCATAAATGGCGCCCTGCAACAATCTGGCTACACAATGCGCTTCTTTCTCCGAAAGTTCCATTATTTAGCCCTCTTTCAAATTAAAAAGCACTCTGCTCGGAGTGCCAAATGATAATTTTTGTAATTTTATCAAGCGGATTTGCGTTTTTTCTGCAAAAATTGATTTGAAAATATTTTTATGTATCGTTTACTCTAAAATTATCATGCTGAGACATTCTATTCCGCTGGTCCAAAAAAACTCACCACGTTCATTCAAAGATAATGTACTACCAAAATTTAAAGCCTCTTCGTAAATATCTTTTAACTCTTTTTGAGATAAATCGTGTCTATGCTCAATAGCATATGAAATCTTATCAATTATTAGCTTCTCTTTATCTTCCATGCTCGTATCTGCTCCATTTTATCGTATAATGCTTGATAATCTTCAACAGTCGTTAAAGGTGTAATATACTTTGGTATCAACTCGTCTAACCATTCCCATCTTTTTTGTGGATGTTCATTTATCAAATCTACTGCAAATTCTAAATCCGATTTTTGAACACCTAATAAATTTTTAAAATCTCGAATAAGTTCAACACCTTCGTCATATCCTGATTTTACAACTGTGATTCCTTCTCTCAAAGCAATTTCCTGACTCAAAAAATGTACAGATAATTCTTCAGCTTCTAACGAACTAATAAAAACATACTCATCAAAATGGCTTATTGAACATGAATGAATCATCTCATGTAAAATCATATGGTCAACAGAATTTGATAAAAGAGAGATATCACAACTCCATAGTTTTCTTGGATTAACATTTTCATCTATAACTATTTTCCCACTCCATAAACTTTTACGCCCCGTATATCTTTCAACTACAGACTTTAATTCATTCCCTACTTTTGTAAGCTCATTAATTGTTCTTATTTTAGCTACATCTTTAAATTCAACAACCTGAATTTGTGGGACTTGAGAATAACTTGCTAATTCTTTCTTCCACGTCTCTAAGGATTTTTCCTTCTTAATGTAAACAGATTCGTAGTCAGAATATTTCATTGCCGTAGGTATGTCAATATTTTTACCGCTCTTGTCTCTGGCAACCCTTGTACCGCGCTGGCTTACGCCTTCTATATACGGAGCAACTGTAGACCTGCAACGCGGGTGAAGTGGCGGATAATTAAAACCTACAGATTTTTCTTCCAAAGAATAAACTTCACCGTCTCTCGTGCGGCATTTTGCTGAAGTTCGATTATCAAGAACTGCGATAAATTCATACGAATCAATACCGGCGTCTTTCATTGAATCAGCGTGAGCTTGATTGTTGACAAAATTCATTTCGGTACGCACAAGTCTAACTGCGTTTTGATAACCGGCATGCATTTTGTCTTCAATCATTCTTGACATTTGCGGTATCGACAAACCTCTGTGTACACCATCTGCAACAGTTTTCTTTATTGATTGGCTCAACAGTTTTGTATTCGACCAAATTCGCTGACTGTAATTTTTACCGCTCCACCTTGCTGTAAGCACCTTTGAAACACTGATATTATCAAGTTTAGCAAGTGCTACAGACATACCGCCTACCTTTACAAAATCAAAGATATCTCTTGCATAACTGCTTTTGTAGGCGTCTGAAAGAAAGTCTTTCATTGATTTATTAACGTCACGACCAAGCTTGTCAAGTTCCTGCAATGTTTCAGCGTAAAGCTTTTCAAGACGTGTTATTCGCGGACGCATTGCCAACGTATTTAATTCAAGCTCCAATCCTTTGTCGCCATTGGCAATTTGCCGCAAATACTCTTGTATAGTCATGCGCCATTCACGAAATTCCTTGCCACTAAGAAATCTGCGTGCCTCGTCAAAATCCATTCCGTTGTCTTTTGCAAAGATAGCGTACAACTTCAAAATATCTTCCTTTATAGTTGAAAGCGCCCCTTGATATTGCCTCGCGAGCCGCTTTTCAATAGTTTCTTCACAACGCTTATTCCATTCTTCTTCATATCTGGTCGCTCTCTTTCTCCAATATCGACTCATCGGGATAACCTTCCTCGTCTCTTAAAAGCGCTCCGGCTTTTTCTTCTTCACGTTTTAGTTCTTCAAGCTCTGCTACAGGGTCTTCAATGAAAGGCAACAAACTTAGCAATTTCTTTTGGCTTACCACGCCTTGCAAATCTTTAACAATTTGCGCTTGTTCTTGATTGTTAGCCGGAATATTCGGTGTAAATGTAATTTCAACGTCTCTAAAATCAATCGCGTCAATGCCTTTTGTCTTCATCATTCCACTGATAAGTTCAATTCTGCGTTGAAGAGCTTTTTTAAATTCACGCTCTTTACGACTACGAATTTGTTCAAGACCAATAAGCTTGTACTTTATTGCTACACCTGTCGCATTACCGGCAAAGTTACTGTCAGACATATCAGGAATATTGCTGAATTTATGGATATCTGTTTGTAAACGATTTTTCAGATTTTCTATATAAGCGTCATTTAAATTTTTAATGAGCCATTCTGCGCTACCTGACGTATCATCAAATTCTAAAACCTTATTAAGACGCATACGCTTAACATCTTCATCATCTGTACCGCTCATTCCACGAATTACCAAAAAAGCGTCCGTAAAATCCATTAAATCATCAAGACTAAGCGATTGCGTCATATTATAGGCGTCAACTAACGTCAATACATTTTCAAAATCTCCACGCCGTTGCTTATTATTCGGAAATTCAACAATGGGAACGCATCAAAATAATGTGGACGCGTATTCGTCAAGACTAATCGCGTACCTGAATAATCATAGTAGCTTACTGTGCGAGAATCGTAAATTTCTACATATTCGTTGTAAGTCGCGCCATTAAAATCGTATACGCGATAACGTCTGATAGCATAGAGTACGTTTTCTTCAAGATTAGCTTCACACACTAGAATTATTTCTTCGCTAGGTGCAGACTTAAATCTAATTTCGGCGTCCGCGTCCATATAAAGAATCTCAAAGCCTTCACCTGTTATTGACGCTTCTTCAGCTAACTCAAGGTTATGCGCTGATTCGTCATTGTAGCGGAAGATTTCCAATAATTCATCAAGTTTATCATGATTAACTTCATCGGTCGTATACGCTATAGGTCTACCAAGAAAAAAGCCCGTACTCATATCTGAAATGTACTGGCAAAAATTACTTACTATGCGGTTATTCGGTGCGCCATTAGGTCTGCCTTTTTTATTTAAGACATCATGCTTACCGAGATAATACTTTTTTAATTTTGTTTTATAGCGATAATCTATGTCATGAGCCGTCAAAATTTCTTGGAAATCTTGTAATCCCAGCTCAGTCTTGTTCGTTAAAATTTTCATAATAAATCCTTTAAATTTTTCAATAACTGTTTTATAATCATCACAAAAGGAAGTGAAAAAATGTCAGATTCTAACGCGCAGTATCGCAATTCTGTTTTCTGTTCATATTTCAATGACCACACGAGATTACTTTCACTTTGCAATGCTGTTTTGAATAAAAATTATTCCAATCCTTCCGAATTGGAAATTACCACTCTTGAAGGTATCTTCTTTGACAACCGCAAAAATGATATTTCGTGTAAAATTCGCAATAATTTTTTAGTTCTCATCGAACACCAATCAAGCGTTAATTTTAATATGCCGTTCAGGTGCTTATCATATGTTGCGGAACTTATGAATAAGCTTGTTAATGATAAACGCGAGCTTTACCGCAAAAAACTTATTCGCTTTCCGTCACCTAAATTTTTTGTTCTCTATGACGGTAATGATGACGAACCTTTGGAGAAGACTATGCGATTATCAGAGGCATTTGACGACACAGATGTTTCTCTAGAGCTTATAGTTACAGTGCTTAATATAAATTTTGGATTGAATCCGCCAATCTTAAAAAAATGCAGTTACCTGAATGACTATAGTACGCTAGTCAGTAAAGTTAAATCAGAAATAGCACTAGGGCTTAGTCGTCGTGATGCTATTATTCGAGCTGTAAAAAAATGTATCAATAAAGGTGTGATGAGAGGATACTTGGAAACCCACGCAGAGGAGGTGTTCACCATGTTGGCTTTAGAATGGGATATCGATGAAGCTAAGAAAGCTTGGCACGCAGACGGATTTGAAGCCAGTCTCGGCTGTATAGAAATGGTTGGTAATCTTAAGGACTCTAGAGAGTCTTTAGGGGTTCAGAAACAGATTGGGAATTTAGCTGGAAATGTTAGATGTGACAAGGGTTTTAAGGAGTTTGGGAACGTAGCACCGGCACATCCGATGCGGTTTGCAGAAAAAAAGAACAACGCCCTCAGAGAAACACAGCCGTTAGAGGGAAATTCCAATCAAGAAGATAACAACATCCCCACTGTAAGAAAAGACTTCACGCCGACGGAAACAACACGGTTACGGATGACCACCTGCATGCACTTGCGGGAGTACTGATTCAGTTTCTTCCCCTTTCCTACAAATTTTTCATCAGAGTAAGAAATTGTGACCTTTGTCGATTTAAATTCGTGAACAGGATAAAATTGCGCCAAGTAAGCCCGTGCTACCATTAAATATAAATTTTTCTCCACTTCGTTCAAATTTTTAAAATCAGCCTTGATTCGCGTCGGGATTATCGCGTGATGCGCCGATATTTTTTTGTCATTCCACGTTCGACTTTGTATCGACGTGTCAACATTTTTTTACAAGTCCCTGAAATGCTTCATCCGGCAAATCTTTTAAGTGACCGAGAATTTCCGTCACGTCTACAAACTGATTTTCAGGCAAATATTCACAATCTGAACGCGGATAAGTCGTCAACTTTTTTTCGTAAAGGGATTGCATAGTATCGAGGACATGGACAAATTCATACCTACAAGCCAATCCGCACGACTTCTACCTAACGCCGCATTTTTTAGCCCTTGAAAATCTTCATTATCTTTCAAATTGTCTAGAGATTCTTTGACCAACCTTTCATCAAGCGCATTCAACAAAATTCTTTGCACCGGCTTTTTGTTACCGAGATAATTCAAAACTTCATCGACGAGTAATTGTCCTTCACGGTCGAGATCGCCAACATTTACTATCGTTGTTGCTTTAGCTATCAAGTCACGAATAATTTTGAATTGTTTTGCCGCGTCCATCTTTATTTTCAATTTCCAAATATCAGGTACTATCGGCAAATCTTCTAAACGCCACTTTTTGTATTTTTCGTCATATTCATCAGGACTAAAATTTTCCAAAATATGCCCGTAACACCAAGTTACAATGTCATTACCGCCATTGAGACTGATATAACCGTCACAGTTTTTGCCGTCTCCTATTCCTGCGGCTATCGCCCTTGCCAGCGACGGCTTTTCCGCTATGTAAAGTTTCATTCTGCGCCTCCTGCTTTAAGCTGAATTTTTTCGTAAACAGATTATCACAGAAATTCGCTTTCAAAATCTTATGTTTTTGCTGTTACTCTACTTTACATTTTTTCCAAAAACGTCATCAAGCATTTCAGAAAATTCTTCATCTGTTGCAAAAAACTTTGTTTTTGGCGATTCATCGAGATTAAACGAACTAATTAAATTCTCTTCACCAATCAAAGCACATTCATTCACAGCTTTAGCTAATGGCGTAAAGCTATAATTTAGCACTTCTTTTTCTCTAAAGCCACTGACATATGCAAGTCCTGATACAACCAAGCCACTAATTTCTACGGAATAAAGAAGGTTTTCTTCGTGTATATGGGCTTTCAAAAATTGTAAATCTTCCTCCAAAGTATTAATCACGATGTGGCAAATTCTGAAATATCTTGATAAAGTTACTTTTTCGTTAAGTAATGCCTTCGTCGCGTTTAAAATATATGCCAGCTTTTTATCAGTATCAACCTTGCTTATGATGTCGATAAGCCTTTTTCCGTTAGCATTGGCTTTTCCAGCATCATCCAATTTTTCAATAAATTTTTGCTTATCTTTGTCACTCAACATTCCGCCATTAAAAAATTTATCTACATTGTCCCAAAATTTCCAAGTAGGATAAAGAAATGGCGCTTGCGCTTTTATACAATCTTTAATTTGCGTTAAAACAGGTGCATATCTGATAATGTCGATAGGATCATCTAAAATGCTCTGACATATCTCTTTTAAAGATTGTATATTATTAACTACTAACTCTTTGCCGTTACAAACCAATTCTTTAAATTCTTCCAAATTATCCATCTATAAATACTCCTTATCTAATTTTTTTGATAAATTTCGATAAACACCTTGTTCTATACACGTCGCCAATTTATTTAAGTAATTTTCCGACAGCTTTAAATAACTGTACATTAAAAATCTTGTGTCAATAACTATGCCTTGAACTCGCTCATAATTTTTTTTATTGTCCTTCCAATCTCCGACAGCTTCTCCGAAATTTCCAAATACCGTTTTAATCCCAAATTTATTACTTGCCTTATTGTACGGCAGAAGAAAAGCATTAAATAATCTTTCATTCGGAATTTGCAAATGTCGCGCAATGTATTCTCCGTATGTAATTTGCTTGTTTATGTCTGCACTTCCCGGCAAATCATCAGCGTTATCTGTTTGACCGTATCTGTAATATTTTGCGTCAAGAACGTAGCTTTTATCTTTGTAAATCATTATGGAATCGGGGATAAGCGAACTTTTTTCTTTGTCTGTACCATAGTCGAGCAACCAACGAGTTCTCGGAAAATACTTTGATTTGTCTTCTATTCCGAAGGCTTTATCTATCAGACCTTCCCAAATACGTTCAAAATAATCTGTACCAAACAAATAATCTTTTTCAAAACTTTGAGCGTCCATATAATTGAGCATATTGAGCATTGCCCCAAATAATTCCTGTTCATTATCATTATGTGAACGGGAAATTTTTTGCGTCAAAATTTGAATGGATTCTCTTACGGACGGACCTCTACCCGGTAAATCCGGCTTATTCGCTATGTAAAGCCAACCCAATTTATCAAATGCTTCGTAAACGCAAAATTTATGAATTTGAGTAATCTGCTTATTAAAATTTGGAGTTAAATGCCTTGCAACTGTATTTGTAAAAATCAAACTGCCGTTTTTCACGATACCTTGTTGACTTCTGACAGTTCGCGACCAAGATATTTGACCATTTGCACCGATTTTATATTCGTGATCGGATTCGACATAATATTTACCGTCGTTCAAAAATTTTGTGATAATTTTCAAGTATGAGTGAATCGGAAAATCTACATTTTGCGGATTGTTAAAATTTTGAGCTGAAATCAATTTATCTTTTTTATTGAAAGCATAAAGAATCCTGAAAAGCGTAATAATATCTTCACGAATGGTTCTGTCATCGTCCGACAAATTCCAACCGATTGGAAAATATATTTCGGCACTTTCTGTGTCTGCCTTTATGCCGACAAATCTGTCACCATCATAACCTTCAGTAACATGACATCTGTCTCTTAAAGTTTTTCTAAGATTATTCAACTACGATTCTCCTGAAGAAATTTATTTATGCAATAATTTATCACGTACATTCTGCTGAAATACTTCAAAGCGCTTTTGCACACTCGAAAATACAAAATGCCTAATCACCGATTCTAAACTGTTGAAGTGACTATCAAATACATCATAGACGTTGAATTTAAAAGCATCGTCCCAAAGATATTTGATAACTTTTTCGGCAAACTTACGATTATGTTTAAGATTTTCACGCATTTCCTTCAAAGTCTCTTTTTGGTCGGCGGTAATGGTTGAATCGCGCTCAACACTCAAAAGGTGATTATATTCGCTTATATCGAAATCATAAGGAAGTAAATCACTTTCGTGAACAAAATAAACGCCCAGTCTCTTATCTTCAGCCGACGCCAATTTATTTTTATTGTCCAAGATTAAATCATTGACAGTTCCGCAAAAATGTTGCCACGTAACACCTGTATCTAAAATTTTTGCATTTGCAAGAGATGAACGAACATGTTCAAAGGAATTTTCAATCAGCCGCATATTCCATCTGCGCTGAAATGCCGTGTCTAATGTAAAAACATTTTGATCTGACGTATTCATAGTGCCGATTATTGATAAATTTGACGGTATGCGGATTTTATGTGTTTCGTCGCCGTAAATTTTAATCGCCATATAACGATTGGTAATTTCATATTCACTTGTACCTGCCGGATAACTGATTCCGTTAATTACTTGCGGTTTAATCATCCTATCAAGCAACTGAAAAATTTCACCAAAAATCGCAGGAGCATTTCCGCGATTGATTTCTTCAATGATGAGCAGGTATTCTTCATTGGGATTTTGGTAAGCGTCTCGCAAAATTGACGTAAACGGACCTGCCGTAAATTTGTAGGTAACTTCGCCGTCTTGAACATCGGGAAGAATTTGTCCAACAAATTCGGCATACGTGTAATCGGGGTGAAATACCAACCGTTCGATTTTTGTATCTTCATTGCAATATTCATGAGCGATAGTCCAACTTTTACCTGAACCCGGTACACCATACAACAAAATATTTTCGCCACAAGAAAAACGCTCTTGTTCAACTGTTTCTGATAAAAATTGCTCCATTTCAAAAAGAGATTTTGTCGAACACAAAAAATCAATGTACTTTTCGCTGTAAAATTTCAACGGATCTCGTTCAAACAAAAAAACTTTAGCGGCTACCTCTTCAATAAAATTCTTCTTGAGTGAAATTCCATTGCTGTCTATTTCAAGTGTCGGCAACTGTTTTAAAGCTTGTATAAATCTATTGTCAAATTTTGTCCTGTATTGTTCAAATTCCGTCTCGACAGATTTTTCCGAACGTAACAATTTTATGAGAACCAGTGTATTCCAAAAATCCTTAAAATTTGTAGTCGTAGCAACAATATATTTGTATTCATTCATTGAAATTGAATATTCTCCGCTTGCCCGACCTATTTCAATCAAAATTTTGTAAAGAAACATAACCGGGTACAAGCGATATTTTTTTCTCACGTCTTGGTATTTTTCATCAATTTCCGTGCTGACAAACATTTTTTCAATTTGCTTTTGCATAATGTCTGTGTACAAATTAATTTTTTCAAAATGTCCGCCACATCTGCTATTTATTTCTTCAAAGGTACTCGTTATAATCGAATCTTCATAAGATGAAGTTTGCATTTTTATCAATCCGAAAAAAGCCGCCACTCTCAACGCACGATAATTCTTGGAAATTTCTAAATTGGGAATATGCAACAATTTAATGCTGTCATTTATAAAATCTGATAAATTTTTGCCTTCTCCATTCATTTGAAATTTTTTAAGAAATGAAACCAAGTAACAGATGCTTTCAAACTTTGTCGGCTGTTTCACCAAGTACCAACATTCATAATCTGCATATGCTTCCAATTCGTTCAATTTAGCTTGCAGTGCAGGATTCATTTTACCCCTACGAATCTAAAATATTTTTCACCAATCTTGCCAAAAAATATGAGATTTTGGGCGGAACTGCATTCCCTATTTGTTTGCACACAGAGGTTCTATTTCCGTAAAAAATAAAGTTGTCAGGAAAGCTTTGAATACGTGCTGCTTCTCGCGGTGACAATGTTCTGTTTTCTTCAGGATGCGTAAATCTACCGCCTGCAGGAGTATCAAATCTTGTAGTGATAGTCGCGGCAGGTTCATCCCAGCAAAGTCTGCCGTATGAACCGCTGTGTACCGAATTTATTTTTTCGTCCAGTGAAGTAAAATTATCACCGTTAGCTACTTTGCTCATTCTGCTTACGGCAATATCTGAATGGTTTGTCTGGTTGTGGTTGGTCAGTACATCAGATTCTACCGACAAATAGCGTTGATAGTTCGTTTGAGGTTTAGGATTTCTTACATTCCCGCTTTCACTTACTTCCGGCAAGTTTCCAATAGCATCTCTAACGGTTACTTTGTCAAAATAATGTGGGTATTGTGCAGATATTTCTACCTTTGTCTGTTCCATAATTCTATCCAAATTTAAATCTTTTTTAAGAGTGCCGATTATGACTATTCTTTCTCGCTTTTGAGGTACACCGAAATCAATAGCTTTTATAATTTTATAATGGACATCATAGCTTATACCTCCAAGAGATTCGGAATCCGAAAAAGTTTTCAATATTGAGTTAAAAATCTCCCCATGTTGAATAGTCATAATGCCCTTGACATTTTCCATAACAAAAACAGCCGGCTTAATCTTTTTTACGATATTGAAATACTGCTTAAACAGATAATTGCGCGGATCGTCTATGAACCCCTCTCTGATTCTTGCACCAGCCATTGAAAATCCTTGACAAGGCGGTCCTCCAATGATTATATCTGCCTCGCCGTATGTAAAAATATTTTTTTGAACAAGACGACTTATGTCATCTACAATCATCTCTACTGACGAATGATTCAGCTTGTACGTATTTGCGATAGAAACATCAAATTCAACTGCTTTGCTCACGTTGAAACCTGCTTGAATGAAACCTAAAGAAAGTCCGCCGCACCCTGAAAACAAATCCAACACTTTCAAGGACTAACACCACCTTCGCCGATACGATAACGATAAGCAAAATTTTTTATGTAAGAACTTTCTTCAGGGCTGAATTTATACAGTTGGTTGACGTAATCGTCAATTTCGTGAATTTCTCGTTTGCAGAACTTGTGCTTATATTCGTACTCCGTCTGCTTAGTCCCCACATAAACTTTAGTAACTTCCAAACGTTTTTCTAAAGCGTCCACTAATTCATTGACACGTTGCGTATCAAAGCTTGATGGCAGTTTAAATCCTTTCAATTCTTTGTTTGTAATATGCCAATAGTTCGAAACGCATACCCAGTACCACCAAAACAACGACGAATTAAGCAATAGAACCGATAATTTCGCACTATCTGTATCCTCACAGTGGAAAATTTTATACTCCGAACTTAAATGTTCGCTTGAAAATACCTTAATCCAATAAGTAGCCCTCATATTCAAATAAACGGGAACTGCTCCATACGGCACAAACAAATCCATTAAAGCTTTTTTATTGCTGATGATTTTTTCGTATATCTTAATTTCTAATTTTGTTCCGAGCTTAGGGATAAATTCTTGGCTAAAAAAAGGATTGGCGACTATGCTGACGGAATTAAAAAGATTTTTTCGCTCTTCCTTGTACCAATATTGATAATTGCTTGTAAACAATTCTAATTCAGTACTTTTCTTACCGGCAAGCAGAATACACAATTTTTGATGAACTGAAACAAACAAGCAATTCGGTCTGTCAGCAAAATTCAAAATGTACTGCTTAGGTAGATTTTTTAGTAATTCCTCCCGAATTTTTTTCATTCTCGGTGTTGAAATATAGGACAAAGGTATGACAAAGCTCATGACACCGTTGTCTTTTAATAAACGGGATGCGTTGGATAAAACATTTGCATAAATATTCCCGTACTTATCGTGATGAGAAAATTGCGCTTTAGAATCTTCTACATAAGGCGGGTTGCCAATCACAACATCATACTTTCTGACAGCACATTTTTCACTGTCGTTGACGAAGTCATGGCAAAAAAATTCCTGTCAAAAATTCTTGAAATCCCCTCTATACTTTCAACGCCATACCTTTGTAAAACGCACAAAAACAGTCGGAGTTTTGTAAGCGTAACCGAATCGATATTGATATCGTTGTCGAATAAGGTAGCGACTACTTTTTCAATTTCCTTGTGTTTCGGCGCTAAAGATTTTTTTCAAGCAAATTGAATTTCATCTCTAGTGTTGCTAACAGAAAAACTCCCGAGCCGCAAGTCGGGTCGAAGAAAGTACAATCATAACAAATCTTCTCGTAAGGCAATGTACTATGAAACGAATTATTCAAACAGTCATTGTCAATTTTACCGTAAAAAAAGTTTAGACTATTGGACAACATAAATCTGACAATGTCCGAAGGCGTGTAGTAAACGCCTTTAATTTTTCGAGTTTCACATTTCTCATTTAAAGACGCAAGTTCTTTTTGCAGTGAATCATATGAATGGTGTTTTAAACTGCCGGTTACTTCCGAAAAATCGATTTTAGTAATATTCTTTAATTCATTTTCAATTTTCTTTACAGACAAATTATCGTATTTACTCCACAAGTACGACTTAATTTCTGACAATGCTGTTTTCAAAACCGACTCACTGCCCATGAAAATTTCCTTTCCCTTAACAAAATTAACGTCGTGCGGCGCTGTTTCCACTATGTACCCATTCATCTAATTCCGATTTCTTAAATCTCCACAATTTACCGATCTGATGAGCTGGCAAATCTTTTTTCTGACCTATCCACTTGCGTAAAGTCACCGGTTTGATATTGAGATATTCCGCCGCCTTTTCAAGATTGATATAGTTGTCTTCAAAGTTGTTATCCACTTTTCTACCCTCCTGCCACAAAAAATTTTATAGTTATTTTATCACACAGTGATACTACATTCAAGTTTTTTTATATTAAATAAACTTTTCTTTTATCACTTGATATTGTATAATTTGACCGAATTAAAAAATTGAACCCGCGACGGGTTCGGCTCGTATTAAGGTTTTGTGTTAATGAGGTGGTTAATTATGGATTATCGGAAAGAGTTGCAGAAATGGGGTGCCAAAGCTTACGAAATCTTGATGGCTGAAGAGTTGCAACGTCAAGAAGAAATTAAACGCGAAAAAGAACTTGCCCGCAATCCCGAAACTTTTATTGACAAGGCGAAGAAAGGCGACGTTGACGCTATTTTAAAGCTGAAAGAGTTTGAGAAGGAAGGCAACGAAACAGCCAAAGACGCGCTCGAAAAATTGTATTGGGACGGCAACAAAGAACACGCAGTCGGCACGGTTGTTATTCGCGACGGTTTGACTTCAATCGGTAATGGGGCATTTGAAGGTTGCAAGTCGTTGAAAGAAATAGTAGTGCCCGAAGGTTTGAGTTCAATCGGTGAAAGAGCATTTGACGATTGCGAGTCGTTGAAAGAAATAGTACTGCCCGATGGTTTGACTTCAATCGGTTGGTCTGCATTTTACGGTTGCAAGTCGTTGAAAGAAATAGTACTGCCCGATGGTTTGACTTCAATCGGTGATGGGCATTTGAAGATTGCACGGCGTTGAAAGAAATAGTAGTGCCCGACGGAGTGACTTCAATCGGCGATTATGCATTTTGGGGTTGCGAGTCGTTGAAAGAAATAGTACTGCCCGAAAGTTTGACTTCAATCGCTTATAGGGCATTTAAAGGTTGCAAGTCGTTGACAGAAATAGTAGTGCCCGACGGAGTGACTTCAATCGGTTACAGTGCATTTGACGGTTGCGAGTCGTTGAAAGAAATAGTACTGCCCGAAAGTTTGACTTCAATCGGTGAAAGTGCATTTGACGGTTGCGAGTCGTTGAAAGAAATAGTACTGCCCGAAGGTTTGACTTCAATCGGTGAAAGTGCATTTAGGGATTGCAAGTCGTTGAAAGAAATAGTACTGCCCGACGGTTTGACTTCTATCGGTGAAAGTGCATTTGGCGATTGCAAGTCGTTGAAAGAAATCGTACTGCCCGAAGGTTTGACTTCAATCGGTGAAAGTGCATTTGGCGATTGCAAGTCGTTGGAAAAAATTGTACTGCCCGATGGTTTGACATCAATCGGTGGCTCGGCATTTTTCGGTTGCAAGTCGTTGAAAGAAATAGTACTGCCCGAAGGTTTGACTTCAATCGGTGATTGGGCATTTGCATATTGCACGGCGTTGAAAGAAATAAATTTGCCCGACAACTTGACATCAATCGGCGAAGATGCATTTGCCGATTGCGAGTCGTTGAAAGAAATAGTACTGCCCGATGGTTTGACTTCAATCGGTTGGTCTGCATTTTCCGGTTGCGAGTCGTTAGAAAAAATCACGTACAGCAGAAAAATTGAACCGCGCTTGAAAGAAATTTTCGGTACAGGTTGGAATCGTCTTGAAAAAATTGTCAGAGATGCTTGATAAATTTTCATAAAAAAGCGCCTTTCTTGCTTTTTTATGTATCAAAATGGATACTCATTTGTAATGAATTTTGGATTGTCGATTATTTTTAGCATAATTTAGTGATGTTGAGAATTTTTGTGCAGAAAATCATATATGTCAGTCCGCCCTTTAAATTCTCCCAAACTCTTACACTCAAATTTTTTTGTGATGTGCCTTTCGGTATCACCGCCTTTATAGTTTTCATCGTGAAGGCATACAATGTACTCAAAATCGGGACAGTTCACTATTAGAAAAAATGGCGGAAAGTTCTTTTTTTATATTTTGCATTCGACAATATTCTATAAGCTCTCGGAGCGAATTTTTTCTTCGGGAATGTTTTGCGCACGGTCTCCATCAACTATTATAAAAGTTGCTTGCCGTTCTAATTTCCCGTTCTTTTTAATCTTTGACAAAAAATTTTTGTAGCCGCCTCCGTGCATATTTATTGCGGGAATACTTATTTCCACGTTCGGTATTTTTCTTATCGCGTCAAAATAATTATACTCCGTATCTCCTTCGCAAAATATCACAAATTTTTTCTTCAGCTGTCTCTGCACTTTACTCACTCAGCGTTCCTCCCAAAACTCCCCTTAAATAAAATTCATACAAATTGACTTTTGAATTATACTCCACGTCTGGGAACTCTGATAAAGAATAAATTTCTGATTGCAACGTTTCCTGATTTTTCGTCACAAAATATATTTGCTCTTTCATATAATTGTTCAAATTCAAATGCAATACATTGTGCGTCGTAAAGATAAATTGTCCTTTATGATCGTTTCCGGGAATCAGCGAAATAATTTTATCCGCGAGAATTGGATTAAACGACCTATCCATTTCATCTGCGAACAATACTTTATTCTCGTAAATTACCTTAAAAATTTTTCCGGCTGAATTTTTTCTCGAAATTATCGTTTCTTGGTAGGGTTGTCGATTATTCGGCTTTATCTCCATTATGCTTGGATCTATTATTCTTAAAATATCCAAAAATCTTTCGTAGTTCATAACTCGCCAATCTGACAGATTTTGAAAATAATTTCCCTTCAACCTCGTATCTTCATAAATTGCGGACTCAACTATTAAAATGTTGTTTATCCATTGACTAAAAGCCAACGCCTCTGGTACGCCCATCAACGCATATTTCGATACAAACAATCCTATAAAATCTTCACTTTCGACTGTATCTTTCTTATCAAAAGGAATACATTGAATTTCATATTTCAACGTAGAAAATTTAAATTCTTTTGGACTTTTTACAAAATCAGTCAAGCTAGGTTCAACTTCCGTTCTGTCTACTACAAGAATTTTCTGCCGTTGCGACTTATTTTTCTTCTGCACTTCTAACTCTTCAAATTTTATGCCTAAAAAATCTATCTCGAGATTGTAGAAATAAACCGTACCATTTATAAGAACGCTCAGCGAAAATTTTTGCGCTGTGTCCATATACCTCATCTTTGAAGAATCTTCTGTGTATTCATCAGTGAGATATTCTGACGACGACACTACTTCCCGATTTTCCTTGAAAAACGCTTTAATATATTGCAAACTTTTTACAAAATTCGATTTCCCGCCGGCATTTTCTCCAACTATTACTGCCGACTTTAAAACGTCAACTCTATCTCGAAAATAATTGTCGGGGAAATCTTTTTTTATTTCGCTTTCCGTTGCACTCAATGAAAATGTCGCTTCTTCTTTGAATGAACAAAAATTTTTGAAACTATACTCCAGTAACAATGCCGTCGCCTCTTTTCAGTTTAAGCTCTTTAAAAATTATATCACGCTTGAAGATTCTTTTACAATTTCTGTCGTCAAACTTTTTTCCTTTTATAAATCTTTTCTCAGTACGTCCAACATTTGCATTACTGATTCGGCAGAGACTTCAAGATTTTCATTCTTTATTCCTTTTTTTACTTGCGCAAAAATTACTTCCATTTTCTGATTTTGCAACTTTTCTATCGCCGCACAAATTTCTTTCTCTTTTTCATTTAACTTTTTTCTGAAATCGCGTACTTCCTCCAATTCTTGATTTTTTTTCACCAATTTTTTATCTATCGTACTTAATGATACCTGTTTCAAATATTTTTTCCTCCTTGTATTTTCCATTTGTAGCTCAAGATTATTCATCAATTCTTCCAAATTTTTTATTCCCGTTTCAAGCTGTTCCATTTTTTCTCTTCTCAAATTTCTCTCACCGACCTTACTATACCACAATAAATTTTTCTCGTCCGAAAATGCACAAAAAATAGTGCAAAAATAGTGCATCACCAATTTTTACTTTGTGCTATCATAACGCAAAAGCGATTTTTACCGAAAATGTTCACTTATGCATTTCGCTGCGTGAAACGCTGATTTTAGTTAGTCGTAACGCCGCTTTTCGGCGATAAAAAAACAGCCATTCGCTTGCGCTCATTGAACCTGCCGTTGTCTGGAGAAAGGAGAAAACTTCATGGCTTTGTTTCATTTCGGAATTAAATCTAACAGAAAAAACGACGGAGCTAAAATTTCTCCTGCTATGCACGTGAAATATATTCGCTGTAAAGGCGCTTTATCCCACTGGCAACGCTACCCCCACGTTCACATTATGTTTTCCGAACGCCTAATCGATGATGTTGAAAAAATCAAGGAACGTAGCCCTAAGAATGTTTTCAAATATCCATCTCGAAAGAAAAAAGACGGTAGTGAACCGACTTTTTATGAAAAATTAATTGCGGTGCTCCTAAATCTTACAAATGGTGCGACCATGTTCATATTACTGAACTTCGCGCTGATTTTGCTCAAATCCGAAACGATGATTTTAGCTAAAAACGGCTTTTCCATTCACGTTGACCATCGTTCTCTTAAAGCGCAAAAGGAAATTTAAGAACGCAACGGCAATAGCGTTCTTGCTCGCCTTTTCAATCGTGTTCCCGAAAAATATATCGGATTAATTTCTTGCCAATTACGTTATCCACGGGGCGTCAGTTTTCATTATCCAGTACGTTCTGTTTAAGGTGGCACGAAGATTTTTATACGATCTTTTATTTTGTAACTTTGGCAAATATGTCTCTATCTTTTCTCATTGTTCATCTGTAAACATATATTCCATTTTAATTACCGACTAAATTTTATCTTATTTCAAGTATTTTGTAACTTTGTAAACACGTTCTAGAATGTCTTAAATCGGAATGCTTTTTGCGTATATGTGATTTTTTCTATATTTTGTTTAAAATTCCAGGCATTCAATTTCATCTAAAAAAATTATATTTCAAGTCTATATTTCTTTGTAGAGAAAATTAAAATTTGCTTTGAAAAAGGAGGGGATTAAATATTTTTTTGAAAGGTAAATCCTAAATGGTGAAGAATATAAAAAAACTAGCAAAGATAAAATGTGGGGAACAATATTTAGCGGTCAAACAGGTAATAGTCAGACGGCTGGATTGTAATCTTCGATATAATGGCTACAGAGCAAGAATTTTATAAGAGGTTAATTTAAATTTGAGTATGAAATTTTTAGGTCACACACATCCTCAAGACAACAGCGAACAGCTTTTAAAAGAACATTTAAAAGAAGTCCGCCGATTATCAGAAAAATTTGCTTCGGAATTTGGAGAAGGCACGATCGGAAAAATTGTCGGACTTTATCACGACATTGGCAAATACTCGCAAGAATTCCAAAAATATATTCGTGGTGAACAAAAATTAAGGGTCGACCATTCAACAGCCGGAGCTCATGAGTTATTTAACATAAAGACTCCATTACATCTTATCGCGGCATTTTGCGTTGCCGGACATCACGGCGGCATCCCAAATATCGGTAATCCCAAAATTTCCGATGTGACAACTTTTTTTACCCGCGTAAAAGAAAAAAAGATTCCAACTTTTGACGCTTATAAAAAAGAAATTGAGCTACCAAACGAAAATATTACTTCAAGATTATTTCCAATAATTGGAAAAAGTGATTATTTCGCGGTTATGTTTTATACGCGAATGATATTTTCATGTCTTGTTGACGCTGATTTTTTGGACACTGAAAATTTTATGCGCAAAGGAACGATTCAGCGTGGAAAATTTTCTAAAATTGAAACATTGAGAAAAATTTTCGACGAATTTATTGAAAAAACTTTTTTGAATGAAATAGGCACTCGTTATAATGAGCCAATAAATCAAAGACGTCGCAAGATTTTAAACGAATGTATCAGTAACGGCGAAAATTTTAAAGAAAATCTCTTGAGTTTAACTGTACCTACAGGTGGAGGTAAAACAATCTCGTCAATGGCGTTTGCTCTACATAACGCCGTAAAAAACGGGCGTAAAAGAATTATTTATGTTATTCCGTATACGAGTATTATTGAACAAACCGGGAAAATTTTTGCCGATATTTTTGGAAATGAAAACGTTATTGAACATTTCAGCTTTGCAGATTACGACGATACAGAGACGGAGGCAGAAAATATAAAGCGTCTTGCAACAGAAAATTGGGACGCTCCGATAATAATAACGACAAACGTACAATTCTTTGAATCCCTTTTTGCAAACAGAACCTCAAAATGCCGTAAACTGCATAACATAGCTAACAGCGTTCTTATTTTTGACGAAGCACAGATGATTCCGACAGAATTTTTAAAACCGTGCGTGGCGGCGATAAACGAATTGACAAAACATTATAATTGTACAGCGGTGCTTTGTACGGCGACACAACCCGAATTGGAAAAATTATTTTACGGACAGCCTGTGAAAGAAATTTGCAACAGGGTAGAAGAAAACTATAATTTTTTCAGACGCACGTCTATTAAAGTTTTGGCAGATAAAATTTCTGATGATGAATTGGTGGCACGACTAAAAGAAAATAGGCAGGTACTCTGCATTGTCAACACGAAAAAGACAGCCGGAAAAATTTTTGAAAAGCTCAATGACGACGAACATGTTTTTTATTTGTCTACGAATCTTTGTCCTGTTCATCGTATGGAAATTCTGCGAAAAATAAAAAAATCTCTTGAAGAAAATCAAGCTTGCAGAGTGGTTTCGACAAGTTTGGTTGAAGCGGGAGTAGATTTGGATTTTCCCTGCGTATATCGTGAATTAGCCGGATTGGATAGTATAATTCAAGCTGCAGGACGCTGTAATCGTGAAGGCAAATTTTCAGCAGATAGTCCGGCATATGTCTTTCAACTGCAAGATGAAAAAATGTTGTCGCATTCAAATCGGAGAATCAATTCCTCAAAACTTGTTTTTGAAAAATATGTGTCGGAAATAGATTCACCGCAAGCTATAAAGCTTTATTTCGATTACCTTCACAAATTAGAAGGAAATAATCTGGATAAGAAAGAAATCTTAGACAAACTTTGCAAAGAATGGAAATTCAAAGACATCGCCGAACAATTTAAGTTGATAGAAGAAAATACAAGATCCTTGCTTGTTCCATATAATGAAGTTGCACAAAAAATAGCCCAAACACTTTTGAACGGTGAGATTTCTCGTGCATTGTTAAGACAAGCTGGAAAATATATTGTCAACGTGTACAGTGAACCTTTTAAAGAAATGTTGTCGTCAAAAAAAATAGAAATGTTAGATGAATCTTTAGCTGTCTTGGTTGATATGAATTTATATGATTCTCATATAGGCTTGAAGCAGAAAACCGAAGAAGGATTGGCTGTAATCTTCTAGTCGGAGGTGAAGTTATGATAAAATTTTATTTGGATGTTTGGGGAGATTATGCGCTTTTTTCACGTCCGGAAATGAAAGTTGAGCGCGTCAGCTATGACATAATAACTCCTTCGGCAGCACGAGGAATATTGGAAGCGATTTATTGGCATCCGGGCATAAAATATGAAATTGACAAAATTTTTGTTCTTAACAAAATACAATTTACAAATATTCGCCGAAACGAAGTATCACAAAAAATTTCCGCGCAAAATGTAGCAAAATTTATAAAAAGTAAGAAAGGAGAACTGTATCTTGCCACATCTGAGATGCGAACTCAACGGGCGGCAATGGTGCTTAAAGATGTTCACTACATAATTGAAACGAGGGTTTCTTTTTTTTCATCAGTCGGTGAACAAGATAATTTTCTAAAAATCTACAACATTTTGGAAAGACGGCTTACAAAGGGGCAATATTATCACACGCCTTATTTTGGCACGCGAGAATTTCCTGCGAATTTTAAACTCTGTGAAAATATTCAAGAAGTGAAGACCGCTTATCCTAATGAAGTCAAGGATTTAGGCTTTATGCTGTATGATATGGATTATTCAGACAAGGAAAATATTCGCCCAATGTTTTTCCGTGCGATATTGGAAAATGGCATAATGTCGGTAAAAAGTCCGGAGGTGTTCAGATGATACTTGCGGCTTTGGTAAAAAGGTATGAAAATCAAGCGGCTGAAGGTAAAATCCCGCGACAAGGTTGGAGTAAAGCGAAAGTTGCGTTCGGCTTAAGGTTGAGTGAAAGCGGAACAATAGAAGGTATAGTTGACTTGAGGACAGAAGTCCAAAGCGGAAAAAGAACGTTGCTTATAGCCAAAGATATTGAAGTTCCCGAACAAGTAAAAAAATCTTCAGGTCTCGTATCAAATTTTCTTTGCGAAAACGCAAAATATCTTTTTGGTCTGGACGACAACATAAAATGTTTTGAAGTGGCGAGAAAACTACATCAAGATATTTTGTCGGATTGCAATTCACCTACCGCGACTGCCGTAAAAAATTTTTTTGAAAAATGGAATCTGGCGGAACAAGAAAATTATCATCAGTTGCAATGTTATACGGGTGAGTTAAAAAAAGGTGCGCTTCTTGCATTTATGTACGATGAAAATTTTGCATTTGAAGATGAAGAAATAAAAAGTGCATGGGAAAAATATAGGCGCAATCAAACGAGTTCCCTGATTATGCAATGCTTAATAACAGGAGAAATTTCTCCGATAGCCAGGCTTCACCCGTCAATAAAAGGTGTAAAAAATGCACAATCCTCTGGGGCATCTATCATTTCTTTTAACGCTAACGCCTTTGAATCATATGGTCGAGCAGGTGAACAAGGATTAAATGCGCCTGTGTCGGAATACGCGACATTTGCGTACACTACCGCTTTGAATGACTTGCTTTCTGATTCGACGCACGTAAAATATTTTGGTGATATGACGGTTGCATATTGGGCTGAGGAAAACAGCGATGCTTGCCAAAATGCCTTTTCTGATTTTTTGGAGGCAAAGGAGCTATCCGATAAAACTTTAAACGCGATTATTGAAGGCATACAAAAACATAATGTGAATTATGACGGCGTGGATTTAAATTTTGACAATCCTTTTTATATTTTGGGACTTTCTCCAAATTCAGCAAGATTATCAATTCGATTTTTCCTTAGAAAAACTTTCGGGGAGGTTATAAAAAATATTGCAAAACATTATGCAGATCTCAAAATCATTAAATCATATTTCACGAAATCGGACAATATACCGTTGTGGCAAATTTTAGCAGCCACAATTCCGCCACACGCAAAAGAAAAATCTGCATCACCGTTAATGGCCGGAGCATTAGTGCAGGCTGTAATGACGGGACAAAATTATCCTGAATCACTTTTTCAAAATGTGCTGCACCGTACAAAATTTACTCATGAGGTTACTTACGAACAGGCGGCAATTATCAAAGCGTATTTGACGCGAAACAAGAGGAGAATAATTTCAATGGCTCTTGATGAAAATTCTACTGATAAAAATTATATTTTGGGAAGAATCTTTTCTGTATTTGAAGATATCCAAAATAAGGCGAATCCCGGTTTAAACGCCACAATTAAAGATAAATATTTTAATGCGGCGTGCACTACACCGGATCGCATTTTCCCCAATTTACACCAGCTTTCAATTCACCATTTGAAAAAATTAGAAACGGGGCAAAAAATTTACTTTGAAAAGAAGATTGGAAGTTTAATGGAAAAACTTTCACCGAATGAAGAAAGTTCTTCCATTTTAACGCCGGAAGAACAAGGAATGTTTATTTTGGGTTATTATCATCAAACGCGAGAGCGCTATAAATCAAAGGAGGAACGAGAAAATGACTGAAACGATAAAAAATCGCTATGACTTTGTGATTTTATTTGACGTAGAAAACGGCAATCCTAATGGAGACCCTGACGCCGGAAATATGCCCCGAATGGATCAAGAAAGCGGCTATGGACTTGTGACAGACGTTTGTCTGAAACGTAAAATTCGCAATTATATTGAGGCGGTTTATGACGAGAAACCCGGCTATAGAATTTACGTAAAACAAAATGTCCCGTTGGAGCGTATGAATAGGGAAGCCTTTGAGTATCTTGGTATTCAGGAAGACGATATCAAAAATTTAAAGAAGAGCGACTCTCAACTTGATATCAAAATCCGTGATTTTATGTGTAAAAATTTCTTTGATATTCGCACATTCGGCGCGGTAATGACTACTTTTGTGAAAGCCAATTTAAATTGTGGGCAAGTGCGCGGACCTATTCAACTCAGCTTTGCTAAGAGTATTGATCCGATAACGCCGCAAGAAGTCGTTATTACCCGTGTTACAGTAGCATCTGAATCAGAAAAAAACGAAAAGGGTAAAAATACCATGATGGGAAGCAAATACATAATTCCATATGCGCTTTATCGTGCTGAAGGATTTATTTCAGCCAATCTTGCACAGAAAACAACAGGATTCAGTGAAGACGATTTAAAAGTTTTTTGGGACGCTGTAATCAATATGTTTGAATTGGATCGTTCGGCGTCACGCGGTAAAATGTCTGTTCGCAAATTAATTGTTTTCAAGCACGAAAGTCCATTTGGAAATGCTCCTGTTTACACACTTTTTGAAAAAATTAAAGTCCATCGTAAAGACGACAAAAAATTGGTAAGCTGTTACGACGATTACGAAATTTCAATCGACCGTGAAAATTTGCCGGAAAATGTGGAATTGATAGAAATGGTGTAACGTGGACGAAGAATCTTTAATGATCTCAGGTATACAACATTTTATATTTTGTCGGCGTCAATGGGCATTGATACACATTGAACAGCAGTGGAATGACAATTTGAAAACCATTGAAGGCGAAATTATACACGAAAAATGCCACGATGAAAAACTTGTAGAAAAGCGCAAAGATTTACTTATTTGTCGCGGCATGAGAATCTTTTCAAGAAATTTGAATATTGTAGGGCAATGTGATGTCGTAGAGTTTAAACAATGCAAAACCGGCGCGATTTTATTCGGTCGCGAAGGTTTTTGGCAACCTTATCCAATAGAATATAAACTCGGCAAGCCAAAAAAAGATTTATCCGACATACTTCAACTTTGCGCTCAAGCTATTTGTCTTGAAGAAATGCTTTGTTGTACTATACCTGAAGGATATTTATTTTATGATGAAATTCACCGCAGAGAAAAAATAGAAATTACAAATGAATTGCGCCAAAAAGTTGTTGATGTGTTTGCAGAAATGAACGATTATTTTAATCGTGGTCACACGCCAAAAGCAAAGTACGAAAAGAAATGTAGGAATTGCTCTTTGAAAGATTTATGCCTACCTAAAATTTCAAAAGTCCGCTCGGTTAGTACCTATTACAAAATTAATTTAGAAGGTATGTAAAATGAGACGCCTTTTAAACACGTTATTTATTTTGAACGAAGAAGCGTACCTTGCTCTTGAAAATGAAAATGTGATTGTGAAGAAAGATGACGACATACTAGGCAAAGTCCCTCTTTTGACATTGGAAAATATTTTTTATTTTGGGTATAAAGGCGTTAGTCCGTCGTTAATAGGCGAATGTGCCAAAAGAAACATTGGCTTATGCTTTTTGTCTGGTCACGGAAAATTCCTGGCGAGAGTTTGCGGAATGAATCCAGGAAATGTACTTTTAAGAAAAAAGCAATATTTATTGTCGGAAGATTATGCTGAAAGTTGTCGATTAGCGAGCAATTTTATTTTGGGAAAAATTTTCAATGCAAGAACTGTCATTGAACGAATGAAACGTGATCACCCGCTGAGTATTGACCAAAATAAATTTATGTCTGCAAGTGATGATTTAAAATTTTTAATTCGTAAAACCAGACAAGTTGATGACAAGGAAAAATTATTGGGGATTGAAGGAAATGCAGCAAGTTTATACTTTTCACTTCTTGACGATCTGATTCTGGTAGATAAATCCAATTTTAATTTTTCAACCAGGCAACGCCGTCCTCCAATAGGAAGAGTAAATGCATTATTGTCTTTTGCGTATACGATTTTAGCTCACGATTGTGCATCGGCTTTGGAATCTGTCGGATTGGATGCTTACGTAGGATTTTTGCACAGCGACAGACCCGGAAGACCATCTCTGGCACTTGATTTAATGGAAGAATTGCGCGCAATTTACGCTGACAGATTCATATTGACGCTGATAAATAACAGAATAATGAAACCATCCGACTTTGACATAAAAGAAAATGGAGTCACCTTGTTGAACGACAAAGGTAGAAAATTATTCTTCAATCATTGGCAAGAAAAAAAGCGGGAGGTGATAACGCATCCATTTTTGGAAGAAAAAATAGCGTGGGGCTTAGTACCCTATGCTCAAGCATTGTTGTTGGCGCGTTTTATACGCGGAGATATTGAAGAATATCCTGCATTTTTATGGAAGTGATTTGAAAATGCTGATATTGGTTACCTATGATGTAAATACTGAAACCGAAGATGGCAAAAAAAGATTGCGTCAAGTTGCTAAGTGCTGTATTAAATATGGGCAGAGAGTGCAAAATTCGGTGTTTGAGTGCGTATTGGATGAAGGGCAATACCGAAAATTTCAACACCTCTTACTGAAGATTATAGATACAGAAAAAGACAGCTTAAGATTCTACAATCTTGGAAATAGTTATCAAACAAAAGTTGAGCATTATGGTTCAAATCCCGGTTATGATGCTGAAGGAATATTGATCTTTTAAAAAGTGCGAAGTTGAATCATACATAATTTGATAAGCAGGATTAATTTTGATTGCGTCGAAGATATTCATTACAGGATAAAGAGGTTCGCGAAATTATGCGCATAAACTTATTAATGGTACGGATCTTTTTATCGTCTGTCGCACCCTTCACGGGGTGCGTGGATTGAAATAGCAAGTAAATTACCTAGAAACGCACCTGCGAAGTCGCACCCTTCACGGGGTGCGTGGATTGAAATGCAGTCAAGGTAGCTATCGAATTTTGCGCCGTAAACGTCGCACCCTTCACGGGGTGCGTGGATTGAAATAGTGCAGAGTTCAGCGCAATTTTGCGCCGCAATTTGGTCGCACCCTTCACGGGGTGCGTGGATTGAAATTTAGCCGATTTGCAATTATCAGCTGTTATGTACAGTCGCACCCTTCACGGGGTGCGTGGATTGAAATTCTTGCGCATTTTGCGCGGCAATGGATGATGCAAAAGTCGCACCCTTCACGGGGTGCGTGGATTGAAATTGCGTCGTAACTTGACGCAGAAAAAGACGTTTAAAAGTCGCACCCTTCACGGGGTGCGTGGATTGAAATGCATAATCACGTACTCTACTTTGCGGACGTGCTAGAGTCGCACCCTTCACGGGGTGCGTGGATTGAAATAACGGCTTTTTTGGCATCGGCTTTTTTGGTAACTTTTGTCGCACCCTTCACGGGGTGCGTGGATTGAAATGTAAAGATATTGTGCAAAGTAAAGTATGTCTTGTTGGTCGCACCCTTCACGGGGTGCGTGGATTGAAATGTCAAGTTTTAACTCTTTAAACGATAACTCGTAGGTCGCACCCTTCACGGGGTGCGTGGATTGAAATGCCGCTATGCGCTGAATATATATGTAGATATATGGAGTCGCACCCTTCACGGGGTGCGTGGATTGAAATAATTTCTTGCCTGCCGCCGAATCTTTTTCAGCGTCGTCGCACCCTTCACGGGGTGCGTGGATTGAAATATACTACTCTAGATATATATATAGCACTGCTTTCCGCGTCGCACCCTTCACGGGGTGCGTGGATTGAAATGGTCGTAGATGCGCACAAAATATTTTGCATCATCAGTCGCACCCTTCACGGGGTGCGTGGATTGAAATCAGTGCAAAATTAATCGGTTATGATTTTGCGACCGGTCGCACCCTTCACGGGGTGCGTGGATTGAAATAATTAAATAAATTATGGAAGGAAGTTGTATTGAAATGTCGCACCCTTCACGGGGTGCGTGGATTGAAATTTTAGCAACTTTCAATTTTTTATTGCCTGCCGAATCTGTCGCACCCTTCACGGGGTGCGTGGATTGAAATACTACGAAAGGAACTGATTGAAATGAAAACGACAAGTCGCACCCTTCACGGGGTGCGTGGATTGAAATCTACAACAACGTCAATGTGTTGACGTTGGGAGCTATGTCGCACCCTTCACGGGGTGCGTGGATTGAAATTCTGTATATCGACAATCGCCAAAAACTTTATGCGCGTCGCACCCTTCACGGGGTGCGTGGATTGAAATTAACACTAGTGATATCTTAGTAATTGCAAGCTACAGTCGCACCCTTCACGGGGTGCGTGGATTGAAATAGTAGTAGATAATCAATCAATCGGTAAACCATTACGTCGCACCCTTCACGGGGTGCGTGGATTGAAATTAGTAATTGCAAGCTACATACCTGCCGACGTTTGTCGCACCCTTCACGGGGTGCGTGGATTGAAATATTGTCAGGAGGTTCGCGCGTCAAGTCAAAAATGTCGCACCCTTCACGGGGTGCGTGGATTGAAATACGGCGGCGCGAATCTTTTTGCAATTCCTTCACGTTGTCGCACCCTTCACGGGGTGCGTGGATTGAAATAAAGATAGACATTAAAAACTTCAAGAAAAAATCTGTCGCACCCTTCACGGGGTGCGTGGATTGAAATTCTTGACGTCAAGCGACATTTCCGATGGCTCATAATGGTCGCACCCCTCACGGGGTGCGTGGATTGAAATGGTAACGATTTTTCCTCGCCGAAAATACCCCAAAGTCGCACCCCTCACGGGGTGCGTGGATTGAAATAATCAGTTCCTT
>CAJOKY010000001.1 GCA_905235425.1 uncultured Selenomonadaceae bacterium | reverse complement strand
GTTTGCACCATTGGTAAGCGACGGAAGTTCGGCAAGGTGGAATCCGTTGGCAGAAATAAATTTTCGGACGGCAGAAGAAATCAGCGATGTGGCAATGATAGTGGGAATAATGGTAAAGCCGGACGGAGAAAAATCAAGCGGCGACTCTGCATTTTGGGATAATTCGGCGGCGGCGCTGATAACTGGCGTGATAATGCACTTAATGTACAAACATCATCAGGAGAAGAAAAGGTTACCTTGTCCGACAGACATAATGTCGTTTTTGTCCAGCCCCGATATGGATTTGAAAGAATTGTTTACGCATATGAAAAATTATCCGCACATATCGCCGGAAGAATTTTTGGAGTTGCCCGATGAGAAAGGAATACCGCGAGAAAATCCGCTGAAAAAAATTTATGGAGAATACGTCCAAAATCTCCGCCCGTTTGCAAGAATGTTTAGGAACACGAAGATAAAAAACTTGGAAGATGTCAGGCAAGCGATATTGGAGTTAATGCGAAAAAATCAAGAAATAGAATGGGAAACAGATGAAGACGACGAGGAAGAATCAAGCCCGTTTCATATTTTGCTGACGCATCCGAAAGTAGCAGAATGTGCGGCGAATATGTTAAACGGCGCGGAACAAACAAGGGCGTCAATAATGCAGACAGCGCAAACGGCATTGGCGTTATATCAAAATCCGGTAGTGCAAAGAAATACAGAAGTGTCGGATTTTTGCATAAAGGATTTATTGTCACCGAAAGATACGGTCAGCCTTTACTTGTGTATGCACAGCAACGAAGTGCAAACGTTAAAGCCGTTATCGAGGTTGCTGATAAATACAATGCTCCATAAATTAGTACGCGATATAAAATTTGATACGTCGGGCGGGGCAAAAATGAAACAAAGATTGTTGCTGATGTTGGATGAATTCCCGCAACTTGGAAATTTAAAATCAATGGAAATGGCGTTGGCTGTTTGTGCAGGATACGGGATAAAAGTTTGCATAGTGGCGCAGGACATTAACCAGTTGAACAAAGAGTACACGAAAGATAATTCGATAGCGTCAAATTGTCACGTCCACATATATTTTACGCCGAATTTGGATTCGGGCGCGGCAACGGCAGAATCTATTTCAAAAAATCTGGGCAAGCAAACAATAAAGACGGTAAGTCATTCAGACGGCGGCGGCTTGGGAAAAGGTTCAAACTCTGAATCATTTACGGGGCGCGAATTGATGACGCCTGACGAAGTCAGCCATATGAGCGCGGATAAGGAATTGGTATTTGTTGCGGGACATCGACCGATATACGGAAATAAGCTTAGATATTATCTTCAACCGGCGTTTATAGAAAAATTAGGAATGTATCAAAAAGTTTACATCAAAGAACACGGTTACGAAGAAGAATGCAAAAAGTACAAACACGATTGTGAAAAGTGCGTAAGAGAATTTAAAGAGCCGCAGAAAAAAGTAGCGATACCGTGTCCGATATGCCCGCTGTACAGTGACAGTGTAACAAAAGTATTGTCATATGAGGATTTATTTGCGGTAAATGCGGCAGAAAAATTAGAGAGGGAAGAAAAAGCGCGAGCAGTGCAACTTGAAAAAGAATATTCAGAAAGGCAAGCAATAAGGGAAAAATTTCGGAAAAAAGATGAAAACGCTGGAACAACAGACAAAAATGAAGGTTAAAGATTTACCTACATTGCAGACAAAAATAAAAAATGTGGTCAAGACACCGAAAAAATTAGAGCGAGTGCGTAAGAAAAAATAATTTTGGAGGTAAGCAAAAATGGAGATAGAAAATCAAGAAACGTTCAAAATAACGCTGATGACGTTGGTCAACTGTATGAATGAAATTTTGCCAATGTTGCAAGATGAAAATATTTTTGAAATCTACATAAACGCAGACGGAAAAGTATGGACGGACAGTTTTGAGGGCAGAAAATGTACGGGAATAGAAATGACGGCGGCGCAAGTGCGGCAAATAATCTTAAATGTGGCGGCGTTGACGAATCAGCTGGTAACAGATGAAAAACCTGCACTGGACGCAGAAATACCGCAAAATGAATATTTCGATAAATGTCGATTTGAAGGGAATTTGCCGAGAATAGTATTGTCACCGACGTTAAATATACGCAAGCACCAGAAAAAAATTTTCACTTTGGAAAATTATGTGGAGCAAGGAATATTGACGGGAAATCAGCGAGAAATAATCCTTCGGGCAATTCGCGATAAGAAAAATATAATTGCGGCAGGAGGGACAAAAAGTGGAAAGACGACGCTGTTAAATGCGATATTGGCAGAAATATCAAAGCTTAATGACAGAGTAATTTTGATAGAAGATACGCCGGAATTGCAATGTACGGCGGCGGACTGTGTTTCAATGCGAACGTTGAGGACGTTTACAATGTCGGACTGTTTGAGAAGTGTGTTGAGAATGACGCCTGACAGGATCGTAGTAGGAGAAGTACGCGGCTGCGAGGCATTGGCATTGTTGGACGCTTGGTCAACCGGACACGGCGGAGGTTGTTCGACGGTACATTCAAATTCTGCGAAAGATACGTTGTTAAGATTGGAAAATATGACAGCGCGAGTGTCGCAAAATCCGCAACAGGCGACGATAGGACAAGCGGTCAATCTCATTGTGTATTTGAAGTATACGGGAAATCGCCGAATAGTGGAAGATATTCTGGAAGTAGAGGGATACGACGCCGCAAGAAAAGAATACCGATTGAAAAAATTGGTCTGACAAAAAAAGCAAAAACATAAGATTTTTAGCGAGTGAAATTCAAGTAGAATCTTCGAGAAACAAAAATTTTTCAAGATTCGGAGGTAAACTGTGATGAGCAATGTAAAAATCAAAGCTTTCAAGGAAAAAGCGAGTAAGTTTCTGAAAGAAAATCGCTGGACGTTGACGAGAATGGGGCTGGCAATGGCGGCAGTAATTTTGATGCCCGATTCGGTAAGTTACGCGCAAAGCGGCACAACGGACGACACGATTTCAGTATTGACGCAACCTTTGTCGCGAATGGAAAATTTAATGTCGGGTCCGGTACCTAAAGCAATAGTGACAATCGGAGCGGCAACAGGTGCGGCATCGTGGGCGCTCAACATTGAAAACCAAATTACAAAAACGGCAATGCGCGTAGTAGGCGGCGGCTCGGTGGCATTGGGCGCGGCAACGTTTGTAAGTCAGACGACGGGATTTTTAATTCCGTGAGGATTGAATAATGACGCAGGAAGAAACAAAGTCGGTGGCGTGGTTTGAATTACCGTTTTATCGGTCATTGACGGAACAAATATTATTTCTGGGAGCGCCGCGAAGTGCAATAATGGTAAATGCGTTGATAGCGTTTCTGTTCATAATCAATTTTCATTTTTGGTACATCTTGCCGATTTCGTTACTTTTTCATTTTGGCTGTATCTACGTGGCGAGGAGCGACGACCAATTTTTTGACTGCTTGAAAGTGTATCAGCGAAAGAAAAATTATTATTGCACGTGAGAAAATTTTTTCAGAAGAAAATTTGGCGAAGTAAAGAACTTCGCTTTTTTTGTGAGGAGGTGGCTAAATGTCATTTTTAAAAGAATTTGAGCTGAAGGATATGGCGGTAGAAGAAGGGCTGGCGTGGGGCGGAATAACTTTGCCGTATGTAATGCAACAAAAAGGCGGAAGTTGTTTCAGCGTGATTGAATATGAGCTGTACATTAAAAATGCTCTGACGAAAAATTTGGAATTGCCGAGTTTCAGAAGAGGTTGGGCGATATGGAATGAGCGTCAACATACTTTGCAAGGCGACAAAAATTTTTTGGTAATATTTTGGAATCCGTTTGAAACGAAAGATAATCCGTACATAGAAAATACGTTGGGCGAAAAAGTAGAAAAAGAAAATTTTTTGCACTATTTTGGTTCAGAGGTTGAAAAAATTTGCAAAGAATTTTCAAAGGTCACGCGAACAAAATTACTGAAATATCAAGAGTTGATAAATTTCTTATCGTTTTCGCTGTCAATGGAAGAAAGCACGGTAAAAATGCCGGAAGTACCGTTGTATATGGACGCACTTTTGTCGCAGGATTTAAATTTTAAGTTCAAGGCGAATGATATTTGTATAAATGGCAAAAAAATAATTGTCGTCACGTTGTCTGCTTGGTCAAGTGTATGGAAAATTTTTGAGCAAGTGAAAAGTATTCCGTATCGGTACGTGCGGCGAATCTTATTCTTTGATGAAAGAGAATCAGAAATAGAATTGAAAAAATATGTAAGGAAATGGTGCGGCGGACGAAAAACGATGTTGGAAGAAATAGAAAAAAATATTCTCTCAAACGTCAATGGATATTGCTGGAACGGATTTATTTTTCAAGTAGAAGAAAAAGACGCTGAAGAATTTTGCGTGAACCTTGAGAGCTATTTAAAGACGCAAGAAATGGCATACGTTTTTGAAAAATATAATTTGAAAGACGTGTGGTGGGGAAGTGTGGCAGGAATATTTTTGGCAAATATAGTGCCGCCGATAACGGGCTTTAAATCATTGGAAGAATTTATTCTGCACGTTGAAGAAAGCAAAGAAAATGCGAGGGAACATAAATTCAAAGAAATTCTTTCTGAAATGGCGAAGATGAAGGAAGGTGAGCAAGATGTACCGAATGGACAGATTTAAGCGCCATAAAGAATATTTAAAATATACGTTGCCGTATGCGAGAATAATACACGATCCCGCGATAGTTTTGAATAAAGACGGGAGTTTACAGACAACGTGGAAGTATCGCGGACCGGATTTAAATTCGGCGATAAAAGAGCAACTGGCGATAATAACCCAACAACTGAACACGTCGTTTCAAGGATTGGACACAGGCTGGGTTTTGTACTTTGAGGCGCAAAGAGTAGCGTCAACCACGTATGCAACGGACGTATTTTTTCCCGATCTAATAACAAAATCGATGGACGAAGAAAGAAAAAAATATTTTTCTGACGGGAAACATTTTGAATCAAATTACTATGCTACAGCTTATTGGATGCCGCCGAACGACCAAGAAGGCAAAATTCGCGAATTGGTAGTTGAGGGAGCAAAACGCAAAGAAATTTCAGCTGAAGATAACATAGAAACGTTTGCGGCGGTTGTGGATAAACTTATGGGTATATTTACGTCGTTAAGGATACCTGCACATTTTTTGAATCAAGATGAGATGTTGACGTATTTGCACTCGTGCGTTTCAGAAAATGCGAGAGCGATAAAAGTTCCGACACACCCGCTTTTACTTGACCATTATTTATACGATACGCCATTTTATGGAGGGCTAGAGCCACGATTGGGAAAAAAACATATTCGGGTAGTAACGCCGATAGGTTACGTTGGCAACTCGGTCTTTGGAATGTTCGACAAATTAAATCAGTTAGATTTTTCGTATCGTTGGGTGACAAGATTTTATTGTTTGTCAAAGCAAGATTCAATAGAAGAACTGACAAAGATAAAAAAAGGTTGGTACGGTAAAATAAAGCCGTTGTCGGCAATGTTGAAAGAATTGTTGCTGGATAAAGAATCGCCTGAAAATCTGAATGAAAATGCGGTGATGAAATTTGATGAGGTAAAAGACGCAATAACGGCGGTGGAAGGAGACGTTACGAGTTACGGATATTATTCAACGGTAATAGTCATAATGGACGAGGATTACGAAATTGCAAACACAAAGGCGCAGTTGGTGGAGCAAACTTTAATCAACTTGGGCTTTCGAGCAAAGGTGGAAGATTTAAACGCGGTAGACGCATGGGCAGGAAGTTTGCCGGGCAATGTGGGAAGATTTGTGCGCCGCCCGATGGTATCTTGTGCAAATTTGATACATATGATGCCGATTTCGGATATATGGGCAGGAGAGCCGCGAAATAAACATTTACAAGGACCGCCGCTGATATATACGCAAACGGCAGGAAATACGCCGTTCAGATTATCTTTGCACGTCGGAGATGTGGGACATACGTTGATAGTCGGACCGACAGGCGCAGGAAAAAGCGTACAGTTGAATATAATAGCGGCATCGTTCAGAAAATATAAAGACGCGCGAATATTTATATTTGATAAAGGAGCGTCGTCAATGGTGTTGACGGCAGGAGTCGGCGGAAGATTTTTTGATTTGGGCAATGAAAATCAACGATTATCATTTCAACCTTTGGCACAGATAGACAACGAAAAAGAAAAGCAGTGGGTGCAAGAATGGCTTTGTGATTTTATAAGGCAAGAGAATGTAAAAATCACGCCGGAACACAAAAAATTGATATGGAATGCGCTAAATGTAGTGGCTTCGTACAAAGAAAAAAGTTTTCGTCGAATGACAAACTTGGTAAACGCAATTCAATCAGTGGAATTGAAAACGGCACTGCAACCTTTGACAATATCGGGAGCATACGGAGAAATATTCGACGCAGACACGGATAGTTTACAATTAACTTCGTGGCAAGCGTTTGAAATGGAAAAATTGATGTCAACCCCTGCAATAGTAGGATCGACGCTGATGTACATATTTCATCGAATCGAACAAAGTTTAACGGGAGCACCGACGTTGATAATTTTGGACGAGTGCTGGGTATTTTTTGACAACGAACAATTTGCGCAGAAAATACGGGAATGGTTGAAAGTCTTGAGAAAAGCAAATGCATCGGTGGTATTTGCAACGCAATCATTGACGGATATAGTGGAAAGTCCGATATTTTCAACGGTGTTGGAATCGTGTCCGAGTCAAATATTTTTGCCGAATGATAAGGCGCTGGAAGAAAGTTTGAAAGAAAAATATTTTATGTTTGGTTTGAATCAACGCCAATTAGAGATAATAGCGGGAGCGATAAAGAAAAAGCAGTACTACTATGTATCACCTTTGGGTTGCCGATTGTACGAGTTGGCATTGGAAAATTGTCCGCTGTCATTGGCATATGTGGCGGTGAACAAAGCAGACAACAAAAAAGCGAATGAAATTCTTGAACAATATGGGCAGGAAAATTTTAATAGGCATTGGCTGGAGTATCGAAATATTTCTCTGCCGGAAGTAGAAACGGAGCGGAGGAGATTTTTTTGATAACGGGGTTTTTGATTTTGATAATTTTCTATATGTCGTATCGCTTAAATCGCGACGAAGAAATAATTGTAATGTTGCAAGAGCGAGTTGCGGAACTTGAAAAGAAAGTAAAATCTTTTGATGAGGAAGATTGAAAAACTTAGGTCGGTTACAAAAAGTGACCGATTTTTTTATTTTGAAAAAAGCAAAAACATAAGATTTTTAGCGATTCAAATCAAATTAAAATCGGTGAAAAAATGAGGGAGGTGAAAGAAATGAAAAAATGGATAACGGCGCTGATGATTTCGCTGGCATTTTTTGTATTAGAAGAAACGGAAGTAAAAGCGGCGGAAATGTACGACGTGATTTTTCAAGAAGTTCACAGCTACAATGAAAATGCGCGTGAAAGTTCGTGGATAGCGTCGGCGATATTGTACGCAGCAGATACGTATGAAGTCGATCCGATATTGATAACGGCGGTAATGGAGTCGGAAAGCGGATTTAATTTTCGTGCGGTAAGTCCGGTTGGCGCACTGGGGTTAATGCAGTTAATGCCTGAAACGGCGCAAATGCTGGGAGTAAATCCATACAACGCACTTGAAAATGTACTCGGCGGTACACTTTATTTGAAAAATCAGTTGAACAGATTTTCAAATTACGGCAAGTATTCAGTGACAAATGCAGTGGCGGCGTACAATGCCGGACCGCAAGCTGTCATAAATGCAGGCGGAGTTCCGAATTATGCTGAAACGCGGCAGTACGTGGTAAATGTAGCGAGTAATTATCAAAAAATATTTCAACAAATTTCGTGAGGAGTGAGAAAAATGGCGTGGGTGAAAAAAACTGCGGTGGTAAGCGGAATAGTTATCGGAATAGCAGCGTGCTTTACGACGATGTTGCCGACAAGTTCACGAACGGAAGCGGCAATCGCGGTCTTCGATGAGAAAAACATAGAAGAAGCGATAAAGACAGCAATACAAACGGCAAACATTTTGACGGAAGAGCAAAAGCAGTTAGCTTTAATGATATTGAATATGAAAAAGCTTGATGTGGGAATGTTGGAAGAATTGATGAAACGCAATGAAGAAAAAAATAAAGCGGCACTTGCGGGAGATTTAATTTATCCGGACGGAATATTGAACGGAAATGCGTCGATACAGCAAATTTGGACGGAGAGAATGGGCGACCTTGAAGATGTTTTGAACGGCAACGCGACGTTGTACGACATTGTGATACAGGAGCAACGCCGACAAAGAGCAATACACCAAGCGTCTAAAGAAACAGCGCTTGCGGCACAACAAACAATAAAAATGGATAAACGGAATATGGAGGACGCGAGAAAAGCGCTTGAGGCGTCGAACAAAGCGGAGGGACAGCAACAGGTACTGCAAGCGGGAAATTATCTTTTGTACGATATTTTGCAGAGCGTGTCAGCAGGTAATCGGGCAAAGGCACATATGGCGGCGTCAATGGCAACTTATTACGATTCAAAAGTACAAGAGCAAGCAGAGAGCGAAAGGATTCTTACCAACTCAAAAAATATTTCCAAAAAGTGGGTAGAAAACTCAAAATAGGTGAAAAGTATGGAGCGCAAAAAAATTATTTTGCCGATGGCATTGGTTGTGAGCATTGTAATTTTAAATGAAGTAAATGTAGCAAGTGCGGCTTACGTTTCAGATAACAATGCGGCGGTAAATCAGGTGATGGACGGGTTATCGGGTGGCGGCGCGGGATTTGGAGAAATATTTCGTACACAAATAAACAATTTAAGCAAAAGTTTATTGGCGTCGGCAAAAATAATCGCGGTGATAATGACGGCGGCTGCCGGTTTTATGATTTGTTTTGGTATACAAAACGAGCGAAAAGTTTTTTTAAGTTGGATTTTGGGAATAGGTCTGGCGATAAACTTCGGCGATTTAATTTTAAATTTATGGAGTGTGCAAGATGTTTCAGCGCCGAGCAAAATAGATGACTATAAACTTTTACTGAAAAGCGCGGACGATCCGTCAATAGATATTTTGTCACCATTTATGAGATATTACATAGGAGTGATAATGAGTGGCGCGTCGGCGGTTGCTCCCTACGCAATAAATTTGACGTTGATATTGGCGATGATAGACGGCGCAATAAAAGTTTCAATGGAGTTGATTCACGGAGACAAAATAAGTTTCTTTATCTCTATGATATTGAAAGTGGGATTCTTTATATTTTTAATTCAAAGTTGGGTAGGAACAAATTCCAATTTTCAGTTGATGCCGGCATTAAGTTCAGGATTTGAAACGTTGGGTTACACGGCGGGCGGCGCAGAAGAAATGATAAAAGAATACAGCAAGGCGAGTCCCGACTCAAATATAGAAGTGCAATCGAATCAAATAGTAACGAACGCGTTGAATTTCTTCAATATATTTTGGGAACACGCACAGCAGAAAAATTTGCTGACAATATTGGTAGGTTTGGTGTGTGTAGTCGCGACGGTAATAATTTTGTTCTTGACGGCGTTGGAAATGTTTATGGTGAGGATAGAATTTTGGACAATGGCGTTAATAACAATCCCGCTTTTGCCGTTCGGAGTAATCGGACATTTAAAATTTTTGTCGGACAAAGCAATCGGAGCAATGTTTAACTTGGCGATAAAAGTATTTGTCATAGCGTTTATAGCGACGTTATCGGTAAATATATTGACGGGACTGGTAGACAATGCAAGAGAAACGGCGACTTCAAGCGATTTTATAGGCGACATCAGTTATTTTTTGCAAGTGTTGTTGTATTCGCTGATTTTATTCTATATGACGAAAAAAATCCCTGAATTGGTGTCGGGACTTTTGTCGGGAAGTCCGTCATTTAACGGCGGAAGTATGAAAGAAATAGCGATGAGTGCGGCGAGAGGTGCGACAAATGCGTTTTCAAAAGGCGGCGGAATAACAGGCGCGGTAGTAGGAGGAATGCGAGCATTATCGAAAGCCGCAGGACCGATGGCAGAATATGGCGGCAAAGGAAGTTTCGGAGCAAACGCAGTAAGTTTTGCAAATGCGGCAGGCGGAAAAGCAATGTCGATGATGGGTAAGGCGATAAGCGCGGGAACACAAGCGGCAATGTACAGAAATCCAGTTTATCGGGGCTATCAAGATACAATTACGTTATTGGGAAATAAATCCAATGGACTTCTGGCGAGAGATTCTGAGGGAAAATCAAGGGCGAATGCAAACAGTAGCGGAGTAACGCCGAATGAAATTTTGCAAAATATGAACGGCGGCAAAGATTCACCCGCTACGACGGTTACGCAAAAATTTTAAGATATGAAAGACACTTTGTCGAATTTGGGAAAGAAAAAATAAAAGTGGAAGGAGAAAAAGCGGTGAAACGTGTCATAGCGATAATGGCGTTGATATTGAATTTAATGGCGGGACACGCATTAGCCGCGTATGATCCTGAATATGGAGACGCCTACAGCACGTTGCCTGTAATGACGGTGTTAAACCCGTTGGAAGGCACGCTAATGATAACGGCGGAATTTTCGCTGGTAGGACGTATGCACCCCGTATTTGGAAGCGTACGCCCGCACAAAGGAACAGACCTTGCCGCCAATATCGGAGACAATGTTTATGCGTCATTGGACGGCACGGTAATTTATTCCGGTTGGGCGGAAGGTTACGGAAATGTTGTTTACCTTCTTTCAAATGTTGGCGGTTACAGTGTGGAAACGCGCTACGCTCATTGTTCGGCATTGTTGGTAAATCCGGGTAATCAAGTTTCAGCGGGAACAGTAATAGCGAAGGCAGGTCAAACGGGTTGGGCAACGGGTCCACATTTACATTTTGAAATAAGGATAAACGGAGAGCCGATAAATCCACGCAGATATTTGAAAGGACTTCCGCCGAGTAGCGGTACAGGTTACGGGGTTTTGCCGGAATCGATAAAAAATACATTTGATGCGGCATATGATTTTGGAAAACCGTTGAGGGAAGTAATAGAAAAAGTCGGTGAGCAATGTCAAAACGCATTGGAAAATTTAATCGGTGTAGCTAAATGGCTTTTGATTGTGCTGATAACGATAGATATTGCGATAAGCGCCAGTTTGTATGTGATAGACAGCGAAAAAGGCGAGGAATTTTTTTCGCAAATAATTTATAAGGTGCTGTTTAGCGTCGTGCTGATATATTTTTTGATGAACTGGGGAGACGGCGTAGCAAATTTCGCGAAAGAAATGTTTACGGGATTTGGCGGTTTAATTATGGGCGTAAGCGGTAAAGAAGCAATATCAGCGGTATCAGACCCGATGAGTATAGTTTCAAAAGGTGTTCACATAATAGCGCCGATTTACAACGAACTTTTCAAGATACATGGCGTAATGGATTTAATCTCGAAGGTAACATTGTGGTTGCCGTCGCTTTTCTTCGCAGTCATACTCACAATTTGCTTTTTCTCGATAGCTGTGCAAATAACATTGGCGTATCTTGAATTTTACATAGCAATGGTAACGGGCTACATGACATTTTTCTTGTCGGGATTAAAGCAAACGCGAAAATATGCGGCAAACGGAATCAACGGAATTTTTGCAGTATCGGTGAAGTTGATGTTTTTCTGTATGTTTTCGCTGATGATGCAGATGATGATGAAAAATATAGTGGTGGAAGATTTTTACAAAATAGGAGGAGAAACGGTAGCAGTTGAAAGTTCAGCAAGTGGCGCGATAACTTCGATAGATCAACTTATGGCACATATAAGAGTAGTGGAATCAAGCAACAGATATTACGTCGATAACGGGCTTGGATATTTCGGAGCGTACCAAATAGATTATGCGAATTACAATAACTGGACGAATTGGACGGCAGATTATGTGGCGAACGGCGGAGTATTGGAAAGCGGACCGATAATGGCGAATGAACCACACGGACCGGCATGGACGCCGACAAACCAAGATAATGTGGCAAGATACATTTTGACGGGCTACTATGAGAAATACGGCTCGTATGAAATGGCGGCGAGGTGTTGGAATCAAGGAGAAGGCGGGAGATTAAATTCGGACGCAGACATTTATTGGGCAAAAGTATCGGGAACAAATCCGGCGACGGGCGGATTTACAGCGCCGCAAGTCACGATAAATATTATTCTGCTTTTCAAGGTGACATTTGTAGCGATGATGTTTGCGTATATGGGAAGTCGAGTTTCAAGGTTAGTCATAAAGCAATTTGGAAGTGGCGGATTTAAATTTGCAGAGGAGGGCGCATGAAATGCAAAGTAAGAAAAAATTGGCGGCAATGTTAGGAGTAGTCAGCTTGGGATTTTTAGGCGGCTACAATTTGGTAGCGTATGCGTACAGCGTGCCGGGATGGACAGAGCCGTATAACCCCGCCGCCTATTACAGTTTAACGGAAGTATCATTTGAGGACAGTCCGTCACCGTTTGCGCTTAGAGATTTGGCAAGAAATGGCGGAAGTGTGTACGATTATGGGCGGCATATAAAATCCATAGTGGCAGGAGATAATCTTGAAAAAACAGCGAAAATATTTTTGAGCAAGAGCGAGAGTGAAGAGAAAAATACAAAGCCGTTTTCAGAAGAAATATTTTTGGAAACGGAATCGGCATTAAATGTTATCGGGCTCGGTACGGAAAATATTGCCAAAACTGCGGTCATAGATGAAAGTAACGGCAAATTGCGTCAAGGAAACGCCGATGATTGGGAGTCGTATAATTCGGCAGATTATAACGAGTCGGAAAAATATAAATGGTTGGACGAAACATACAAAAATTTTGTTTTGGGGTCGCGTCAAGAAATTGCCGAAACGGAAAAATCAATATTGGCGGCAGAAAAAATTATGGCGCATACGAACTTGGCGGAAGGCGAAATGCAAATGTATCAAGCGCAGAATGAATTGAAAGCGTTGTTGGCGTATGAGTTGGCGAGACAAAATGCGTTGGACGCGAATTTTGCACAAGTGCAAGCAGTGTATCAAGCAAGCGCATATGATGAAATCGTTGAGTCGGCGTACATTGATTCAATAACGAAATTTGACGTAGCAGACCCGTATGACGAAGTGACTTACAAAATGTTGAAGGAAGAGTACGACTACGAAAAACCGAAAGTGACAGGAATGCCGGATTTTAAATAAAAATTTTTTGGAGGAAAGAAAAGCGATGACATCAAGAGTAACAGTTTATGCGACGCCGGAAGAAATGGAAAGTTTATTTGATGATACGCAAGGCGGATTCAGCATAAGATATTATGAGCAGACCGAGAGAATGGGAGATCAAGCAAAGTTTGAAGTAACGGTGCGACACGGTGATAAAATCGGTTATAAAAATGGCGAAACGTACGATTATCAGTCATTTATAGATACGTTTGATGATTTGGAATTGAGAGCGAGAAATAGCGGCAGTAATAGTTTTTCGGAAACAGATATGGAAATGGCGCAAAGAGGATTGGAAGGCGGCTTGTCGGTAAAAACGGTAAAGCAAATTTTAAAAATTTATGGGTCGTCAAAATGTGCCGACGAAAAATATATCAAAGCGCTGATGAAGTCGGAAGATATTCAAAAGCTGGTCAATCAAATTAAAAACGAAGAAAAAAATTTGGAAGTGTCACGATAAAATTTTGGAGGGTGAAAAATTGGAATCAACCGTAACGATAGTGACAGATGAAGAAAGAGCGGAAAAACTTTTCGATAATCGCCGAACGTACAATATACGTTCTCTTGTGAGAAATCACGGGAATAAGTACAGAGCAACGGTAGTTCACGAAGATTACATAGGAAAACAAAAAGGCGTGTTTACGTATGAAAGTTTTTTGGAAACGTTTGACAGACCGTTAATGTCAGAATCGGGAGCATATATCTCATTTGCCGAAGATATAGACTTTGCGCAAAAGGGCTTGGAAGGCGGTTTGACGCCGCGAACTGTGTCGAAGGCACTGAAAATTTATGGCTCAAAGTACTGTAAAGAAGACAAGTATGTCAAAGATTTAATGAAGTCGCATTATATTAGCACGCTCATCAAAGAGATAAAAGAGAAAGAAACGGATTTATCGAGGTGAAAGTATTGAGCCGAAAGAAAAAATCAGCGGAATATAATTTATTCGAGGATTTAGAAAAAGAGAATGAAGGGAACATTTTTGTTGAAACGGTCGTGCAAACGGTGAACGAATCAGCAAAAAATGATAAAATAAAAAAATCCAATAGAATTGAAGATTTCGGCGAAAAAATCGGAGGAGCGCGGAAAGATTTGTACGCGGCATACTTCGATTTGATGAAGGTAGCAATGGAGACGGAAGCAGAGCGAGTGCCGTTGTCAAAGTCATTTCCCACGCCGAATTACAAAAAACTTTTGGAAACGGGAATGGCAAGTTGGAAAGTAGATGCGGTGCGGGCATTGCGTGATACAATACCGCTTAAGCCTAAAAAATATTCGTGGCGGTTAAGAGAATGGGCAGAAGAAATGACGGTACTGCGAGATATGGCGGTAAGTGTCCTTGAAGATAAATGGACGGAGGAAGAATTTTCGTCGGAACTGGAAAAGTTCAGAAAGCAAGAGTCCGAATACAGCCTTAATATGTGGAATTGTAAAAGTATAGCGCAGAAAATAGAAGATTATAAGCTGATATACAGCGTAATGGGACACGAAAAAGATTGCTCCGCGCTTGCATTGGCAAAATTGGACAGCTACGATTACCGCTACGACGAAGAAAATCCGATAGAATTGCGAGAAATGCACGGCGAAAATAGGTACAGAATCTTGGGATATGGAGCGACAAAATATGATGCACTGGATCGTTACAAAATGAGAGACCAGATTCAAGATAAAACGCCGAGAGAAAAAAAGAATCCGTTCAAAGTGTACAGCTGGCGTTACAGCAGTTATTATTTCATAGGTTGCAAGGTAGGCAAAGAATACGTGGAGATACAGTCTCCATTTGAAACCCGTGACGAGGCGTACACATATTTGGACAGCCACTTGGAAGAACTTGAAGAAAAATTAGAAAAATATCGGAATATCCCGTATGAAAGAGAAACGGAAAACAATCCGCGCACAGGAAATTTGAAAAGGGACGGAGATGTAACGCCGGAACAATTTCAAGAAACATTCGGCTTTCGCGGGGTGGAGTTTGGCGAGTGGGTAGAAAATAAAAATCGGCAAGAAAATTTGAATAAGGCATACGATGCCTTAACGGATATGGCGGAAGTTTTAAGATTGCCGCCGCGAGCAATGTCGTTGAATGGAACATTGGGGCTGGCATTTGGAGCGCGAGGAAGAGGAGGAAGTAACGCGCCGCTTGCCCATTATGAGCCGGTGAAGGTTGTCATCAATTTGACAAAGAATAAAGGCGCTGGAAGTCTCGGACACGAGTGGTTTCATGCTGTGGACAATTATTTTGGAAGAAAAGAAAACACAGAAGTGACAGCAATGCTGACGCACAATGAGAATCAAATAACGCCGCAGAAAGTCAGCGCGGAAGTTATGGAAGGCTTTAGATTGGTGCAAAGCGTGATAAATAACAGCGACATGGTAAGACGTTGTCAGATACTGGACAGAAGGCGAAATAAGGAATATTGGACGTTGCCGGAAGAAATGGCGGCAAGGTCGTTTGAAGTTTATTTGAAGACAAAATTGGAAGAAAAAGGAATCCGCAATGATTATCTGGTAAACTACAGGTCGGAAGAATCGTGGGATAAGGCTACGACGGAAAAAAGTTACAAAATGGAAAATACGTACCCTTATCCAACGGCTGCAGAAATGGAAGACATAAAAGCGGCATACGAATATTTATTTGATTCAATACGATTTAAGGAACACAATAAGAATTGCGAACTTTATTCGGCGACAATAGAAAATGTGAGTGACAAGCTGAAGGAAACGCGGCTGATGTCGGAAAAAGAATTGACGATGGAACAGATGGCGCTCCAAAAGATGAGTGAGGAAGTTTTTGGAATAAAATTGAAGTATATAGAGGGAGCGCCGGAAATTCACGGCAGGTATGATTCAGACAATGACATAATGTACATAAATGGGAACGCAGAAACGTCATTGGATTGGACGTTTTGGCACGAAACATTTCATTTGCTGAAAAATTACGAGCCTGAACTTTACGAAGATATTAGCAAATATGTAGAGCGCCACGAATTTTTTAGCAGTAATCAAATAGAAGAATATAAAAAGGCAGTCAAACAACCGACGCTTAGTGATACGAAAGTAGTGGAAGAAATGCTGGCAGATGCTTTTGCCGATATGAAAACGGGACGCCGAATCGTTGAAAAAATGTCGGAAGAAAAGCCGAGTGTAGCCCAAAAATTTTTGGCTTTTACAAAAAAATTGCTCGAAGGAGCAAAGAAATTTTTCAATTCAAAGGAAGTCAAGGAAAAATATCCCGAAGTGGCGTTGACAAACGGGCAGTTTAAAAATTTTGTGGAAAGAATAGACGAAAATATATTGAGTTTGCAAAAAGGCGGGAGAATGACGGCTAATTCAATGGGGTATAAGATTTTGCATACAAATTACAAATTGCATTCTCTGTATAAATTTTTGCCCAAAAAGCAGAAAAAATTTGACGAGGAAACGGCAAGACAAATGGTAGGAAAATATCCGGAAGAAAAGGTTAAGCAAGTGATACAAGAATTAAGTCCGCTGGGAGTCAACAATAAAAATTATGGCGCAGAAATAATGAAGGAAGTGAGGACGGATGGAAGATAGTTTTTGCGGCGTGTGGGGAAATATGCGTGAAAAATATTTACGCGAAAAAAATCCCGAATTGTACGCCGCAATGCTTGAGAAGGGAGAGTTGGAAGAGTATTTGACGAGTTATCAAAAATCGTACTCGAAACGAGCCGAAAAGATTTTTGAAGAATTATTGTTGAAACGCGGTATAAGTAAAGAATTATACGAAAAAGATTTTTTGGAATGGATATTGGAGACGGAAAAACTGGAAGAAGAAGTAAAGGCAATTTTGAAAAAAGAAATCCAAAAATAAGTAAAAAAAGAAACGGTCTTAAGCAAAGAAGAGCAAAGACCGATTTTTTGTTGGAAATAAAATAGGTACGCGAGTAAATTTAAAATTAAGCCAAACATATTGACGAGTAAAGTTATAAATCGCGAAGAATTTTTTTAATCATAATTTCATCTTTATCAAACTCGGACAACCAAATCCAATCTTTGTTCAATCTAGAATCGTTATCGACAGAACGAGCGACAAGAGGAACGGCATCAGGTTCACGTAAAATCGCGTCAGCAATGATTGATGCCAGAGATTCATTGGAAGAGTGCGAATTACCAGAAGAAACGACTTTGTAACAGGTATGACGTTTGTCGATAGCCAATTGAGATTTTATAGCGTCCATTTGTTTTTTAACGTGATTAATGCGTTGAGAAAGATGTTTAAGTCTGGATTCGGTTTCTTCAAGGCGTCGAACAAATTTAAAATTTTTGCGTAAGATACCGGTAGCAATATCTTGAATTTTTTCTTGAGAATCGGGGAGTTGGCAAAATTGTTCCAATTCGTTCGCACGATTTTCAAGAGAAATTTTCAAATTAAGTAAACGCTGATGTTCAATCTCAAGCAAAATTTTCTGTTTATCAATAAAATATTTTTCTTGTAAAAAGAGAGGACGTTCCTCGACAGACCAATCCCTGTTGAGGAAATTTTTTTCGCGCAGGTTAAAGATGGAGAGATTTTTTGAGAAACGTTGTTCATTTTTGCGATATTTGAGAAGGTCCACGCGTAAAGCTTTTAAAGCCCCGTGAAGAAAGAGATTTTTAGCCATATCGAGGGCACGAGGTGTAGAGATAATTTTCTGTTGGAGGTCAAATTTAAGATCGAGAGTTTTCTCGTAATCTTTTTTGAGAGCAAAAAACTGACGACGAACTAAGTCATAGACTTCTTTAGTTTTGAAGAATTCCTTATTCTCGTTAGAAACAGTTTTATCAACAATAGCGCCACGAAGTTGGTCAACAGCGCGGTCGAGATTACAGCAAGCTTGTTTCAATTTTTTTCTGGCAAAGGAATTATCTTGTAAAATATGATGAGTAACAAGCAAAATATTTTTTCTGAAGTCGGGTGAGTCAAGTTTTTTGTTAATGTTGGCAATGGATTTTTCCAAAAGTCCGACGGAAGAATTAAGAGCAATAAGTTTTTTCTTAACGCTGTCGATAAGTTCATTATAAGCTTTTAAAGCGTCAGCTTGAGAATCTTTAGGCTGGCGTAAAGATTGTAAAAATTGTTCAAGGTGATGAATGTGAGAAACGGTGGAGTAATATTGTAGCCAAATTTCGCGTTCAGAATTAGTCATATACTCAAGCTTGGCAGATTCTTCAGCGTCGTGTTGAGAAATGATAACGCGTTTCCATTTATTGACATCGGCGACGGCATTTAAAAGATTGGCGCGTAGAGCTTTAAGTTTATCAGAATCAAAAGATTGAGAAGAAAATTCATTCGAGTCGATAAAATTTTTAGCGTTAATGGAAGAAGTTTGAACAGCGTCCTTAGTTTCCAATTCCACCAATTCTTTAGCCATAGAATCAAGTTTTAAAACGGTATCGAAATGCTGTTGACGAAGAGAGCGAAATTCTTTTAATTGAGCCAAGTGAGGACTGTCTTCGTCTTGAGGAGAAATGATACCAATGTATTCTTCAGGAATCCGATCGAAAAGTTTAGCAAGGAAAGAATCGCCGTTACGTTCCGCCTCTTCCTTTTGAGCCTTTAAGGAACGATGGTCAACACGAATGGAAAAGCCGTTTTTAGCCAGAACGTCATTTTGAATATGAGCGAAGTCGGCGCGAAGTTGAGAGATAAAAGAACGGTCACACCATTTGCGGGATTTGGGAGAGCCGCGATTAAACTTTTCATCAAAAGAGGGTTGACTACCGTCTTTTTTCTTTCGCGCCGGATATTTGAAAAAATTCTTGGGACTCCGTTCTTTGATTTTTTCGACATCATCAATAAGGCGTTCGGAAAGCATAATGTGAACGTGAGGGTGACGTTGCCCATTGGATAACGCGCCAAATTTTTCGTGAATGGCGAAAGTATAATAATGGTCATTGAGATGTTTGGCAATAAAAGGGTCAATGATTTGCAGATATTGTTCGACGGTAGTAAGTTCATTGGGAAGAGCAAATTCAATTTCAACATAGCGACGATTACCGCAACCTTCATATTTATCAGCGGCACGGAAAAATTTTTTCGGGTCGTCATTAGCCCATTTGGGGAGATGATGAGCGTGGAAGATACAACCGCCGCGATGAGCAAAAGAATTTTCGCGGTTAATGTATTCGACGTGAGATTGTGCGGAAAGCTGAGTTAAATTTTCGTTAATGTTCGCAAGAATTTTATCAGAAGTCCGTTCAGCTAATTTTTTTCGTTCGAGAGAAAAGTTCCATCGCACATGGTGATAGAGGTCTTTTGAGAGTTGTTCCAACTGACGAGATTCATCAGCCGGCAAAAGCAGGTCAGTTCGTTGTGATTCTGAATGAACCAGAGGGAGTTGGGACAGTGTTGGCAAGCAAAGTCCGATTTTGGCAACAGCTTGGATTGATTTTGAATTAAGAGGTGAAGAACATTGCTTGGGGTAGAGTCGATTGGTAACGAAAGTTCCACCGTTTGAGATGAAGTAATATCGTTCATTTTCGATAAGCTCCTTATGATGAATGAATAAATTTTGAATATCAGAGTCGGCAAAAGAAATAGGTAAGTCGTCAGAAATAGCGGCGTTTATGACAGATTTTTTAAAGTCATCAGAGCCGGAAATAATAAGAGGCTGATGATTCATAACGTTATTGGCAAGCAAAAGAGCGATAGAAATAGTGGTAGGAGAGGAATTATCGGAAAGTTCGATACCGTTGGAAGAATTTCTGATAGAGCCGAAATCATCAGTATGGTAAAGCAAAGTATCGATACCGCTACAAGCGTCTTTAATCTCGGAAGAAGAAATAAAGTTACCGCTAAAATGGTCAATGGAAGTGGCACAGTCAATATCGGAAAAAACACCTTCACGGCGAATGTAGTCAACGTGATTGACGGCAGAAATTTTAGTGCCGTCAGGCTTTTTATCAGATTTAATTCTGAAATGGAACAACGCCATGAAGATTTCTCCTTTCTCCAGCCAACCGTAGGTTCAATGAGCGACAGCGAATGGCAATTTTTAATCGCCGAAAAGCGGCGTCACCACTGAATAATTTTAGCGTTTCACGAAGTGAAATGCATAAGTGAACATTAACCGAAAAACTCGCTTTTGCGATATGATAGCACAGAAAGAAAAAAGACGATGCACTAATTTTGCACAATTTTTTGTGCATTTTCAGCAGGGCTAAAAAATGTATGGTATAGTGACCTTAGGTGAGAGAAAAATGAGAAGAGAAAGAATGGATCGGCTGGAAACGGAAATAAAAAATTTGAAGGAATTGGCGGATAATCTTGGTAGACGAATGGAAATTACGAGGAGGAAAAAATATTTGAAACAGAAGTCATTAGCAACGATAGAGAAAAAATTGGAAAAGAAAAATCAGGAATTGGAGGAAGTACGCGAGTTCAGAAAAAAGTTAAATGAAAAAGAGAAAGAAATTTGCGTGGCGATAGAAAAATTGGAAAATGAGAAAATGGAAGTAATCTTCGCGCAGGTAAAAAGAGGAATAAAAAGCGAAAACTTGGATGTCTCGTCAGAATCAGTATTGAAGATGTTGGGCGCATTGAGAAATGAAAAATATGATGCCGATAACCCGGAAACTCTGAATAATGTGATATAATGAACAAATGGAGATGAGGTGAAAATTTTGCTGGTAGAATATTCATTTAGAAATTTTTGTTCATTTAAAGAAGAAACAAATTTTTCATTAAAGGCTACAGAAGACGGGATAAAAAATTTGTTTCCGGATAATTATTTTTCAGATGAACATGATGTTTTGAAGACAGCGGTAATAGTGGGAGAAAACGCGGGAGGAAAAACCAATTTTGTAAAGAGCTTGCAATATCTTAAAAATTTTTTTAAAGAAAATAGAAAAGTAGAAACGGCGTCCGAATACATAAACGATGACTACACCGAAGATTTTTCAAAATTAAAATATGCAGACACGACGCAAAAATTTTCACTCGGTGTCCTTATAAAAGGTACGATGTATTACTACGATTTGGAAATAGATTTTTTAGGAGTAAAATCGGAAAAGCTGGAAGTTTTAAGAAGCAAAGAAACTAAACGAAAAAAAATTTTTTTAGTGACTAGGGCGGAGAAAGAGCCGCAGTTAAGCGATTTTGTTAAGAGTCCGAACAAATTAAAATTCGCGAACTTATTGTATGAAGTGAAAGTAAATTCATATGAAAAAAATACGACGAGGGAAGATACGGCGGTAATAGGCTTATATGTAACGCGCTTTGCGTTGCTCGGCGTCCCTGAAGCAGTAGCTTTCAGTCAATGGGTGAACGATACGTTAATAGTCGAGTCGGAGATTTATGACGCACCGCGAATGAAGGGCAGTTATTTTCAAAACATCGACGATTGGCGAGTAATCAATGACCCAAGATTTTTGGAAATTTTAAGAATCATAGACCCGAGCATAAAAACGATAAAGCCGGATCAACGCTTGCCTTATCAAGACACGGTAATCACAAGAAAAAACAGTGCCGGAAAAATTTTTAACAGGGAGTTAAGAGATGATTCGGCGGGACTTAAAGATTATTTTGCATGGGCAGTGCAGATATATAAGGTAATATATGAAAATAAAGTACTGTTTGCAGATGAAATGGACAGGTCGTTAAATCCAATATTGGCAGATAAAATAATATCACTGATTCACGGTAGCGAACATAAAGGGCAATTTATATTTACGACGCACAACGTGTTACATTTGAATTTGGAAAATTATATGAAGGAGCAAATTTTCTTCGTAACGAAAAATGTAGAAACACTGCAATCGGAAATATATTCGTTGGCAGAATTCACGGACGTAGACTATAATTCAGGAGTCAATCTCTACGAATTTTATTTGCGCGGTGTATTGGGAGGAACGTTGAGTGAGTAAGCCGCAGAGACAGTTAAAAAAGAAAATCGTGGTATATTGCGAAGGAGATACGGAATACAATTACTTTGACGCGATTAGGAAACTGCCGAATGTGGAAATAAGCATTCAGGCGATAAATATGCGCGGAGGCGGTTATAAAAATTTTCTCACAGAAATCAGAAAAAGTGGACAGTACGGTAAGATAGCCACGTTTATAATAATCGACGGCGACAGAGCAGAACAATTACCGCAAGAAAAAGAGAGCCTTAAAGAACTGATTGCTTATTGCAGGATGCAAAACGAGAAGAAGAGTTATCCGCCGTATTTCCTCGTGGTGAACAATCCGGATTTTGAGTACGTGGCGTGCTTGCACGATGAGCATTATAAAGACGGAAACATTGAACAACACATAACAAAAAATTTTGGATTTAAAGATATAGAAAATTTTAAAGGAAATGCGAAGATTTATGATTTTTTGCATAAAGATTCAAGACACCACAAAATAATGCTGGAAAGAATCAAGAATCGAACAAAGTTAATAGAAAATGAATACGAAAAAAAATCCGTGATAATAACAGTCACGGAAACAAAGATAGATTGGGATTTAATCGGACAAAAAAGTACGAACATCAACGAAATTTTTGAGATTTTAGAAGTTTGAAGATTATTCCCGCAACCATTTATAAATGGTGGGACGAGAAACTTTGTAGTGCTTGGCAATTTCGGTAACGGTGTATTGCCGGGCATAGTAGCCTTGTTTATAAAAATCAAAATCTTTGGGACGTTTCTTAGAATTGCGCCCTTTGTATTTACCAGCGTCTTTAGCAAGTTGAATGCCTTCGCGCTGACGCTGTAAAATCAATTCGCGTTCAAATTCGGCAATAGCGCCGAAAATGGTAAGCATAAATCTGCCTTGAGGAGTAGATGTATCTAACTGCTCTTTCAGACTGCGAACTTTAACGTCTTTTTTAGTCAAGGAATCAACGATGTTGAGTAAATCGGTGGTAGAACGAGCAAGGCGGGAAAATTCGGAAACAATCAATTCATCGCCCTCGCGTAAAAAATTCATCATCTCATCAAACTTAGGACGATTAGCAGATTTGGAAGAAATTTTGTCGACGAAGAATTTTTCAACGTCGGCTTTTTGTTTTAATGCAACAATTTGTCGTTCTTCGTTCTGTTCAACAGAAGAAACGCGAACATAACCAACACGCATAAAAAATCACCTCCGCTAAAGTTTAACCTATGACGGAGGTTTAATCAATATAAGTTTAAAAATAAAGTTTCCAAATGTCAAAGTAAGTCAAGTTAAAGAAAAATTAACAAGGCGGCAAAAAGAGAAAAGGGGCTAAAGGAATGTAAAAGTAGGGTAGAAGTATTTCATCGTTGTAAACAATGGTATTGCCCACATCCACATCTCGCTGAAATGTTTTAACGTTCATGATAAAAATTCAGCTCAGTGACTTGAACATAGTATCAGTTAGGAATATAATATTGGCACTTAAATTTTCTTTCTGAGGAGTGAACGAATAGCATTTGTCAAATCGCATAGAGAAATATAAAACGATTGATAAAGATAGTTCCCATTTAGTTTTGGCTGAAGATTGTTTTAAAGAAATTTCCGATGACGGACAATATTCGATTAAAAATGAATTTGGACTCATTAAAGACGTTGTAACAAAACATAAGTTTAAAAAAAGTTATGATGAGCTTAGTTGCAAGGATGCATTGGGTTTGGATGCTCAAGAAATAAACGTTATAAAGGACTATACACATAACGGCTATAGAGATATGAATCGTCTTCTTTATGCTCCTGAGCGAGGTAATTATAACGCAAGAGAGAGAGAGTCTCTTAAAGAAAAGATAGAGGTTTTAACTAAGTTGCTTGAAAATAGGTCGTTGGAAGAAAAAGGGATATTTTATCGAGGTCTAGATAGTGCTACGGTAATTTTTGGGTCTGATATTTTCAAAATGTCGTTAAGAGAACTCAGAGCCAAATATGAAGGCATGGTTTATGTAAACAAAGGTTTTTCTTCAATGTCGTTTTCACAAAAAACAGCTGAAGGCTTTTCTGGCGAACTGGGAGGCGCGTTAATGGAGGCTCGTATTCCGCGTGGAAGTCAAGCTTTATGTGTGGGTTCAGTTGGTACTTTTGGTGCGGCAGAGGGCGAAATTCTCTTACAGCGCGGCACAAGTTTTCTTATAAATAGGATAGATTTTGTTAAAGGAAAGTTTCGTGTAAAAATGACAGCGGTAGGTGTTACCAAATGAATAAAGAGGAAAAATTTGATAAAGGAAGAAAAAGCATATACAAGGAATTTTTTCTTTTACAGGATGTTTTGGAAGAGGGAGCGACATTCACCGCTTATGAGCCTTTTGACGCAGATGATCACCAACAAAATCCTAATGTGGTAATTGAGGAAAAATATCATGACAAGCAATAGCATGCCAATGAAATTGCACCAAAGTTATATGGAGCAAAAAGAATATTTGAAAACTATGGAGGCGGGATTTAATGTCGCCGATGTCTTTATAAATCGCCCTTATTTAGATTATTTCAACAAAGCCAGTCTTTTAATTCCTAGACAATCTACTCGTGCTGTTCTTTTTAAAACGGACTATATTCGTGTCTTTCATATGACCAAAATAGTTTTGGATAAAAATGAAGATGTTACCGATAAATTAATCAGCGTTTATAACGCATTGTACAATATATCGGTAACAGTTGGAATTTTTATAAAAGGTTCACCAGATAACGTAGAATTTTATTTTGCGACGCGTTCTAATGATGGAAAACTTGCTGGAGAAATTCTTAATGCAGGTTTAAATGGAAATTTTCCGGGTATACATTTAAATGTTCTAGATGCTAAGGAAATTCAATCGTTTCAAAGAGGTCTGGCAAGTTCTTTTGACGGACGATTGCTGTTAAAAGGTTTGGCAACAGTATCAATGATTCCTTCTCTTCGTAATAAGGACAAGAAAGATCAGTTCGTGCAAGGACTTGAGAAATTTATCAATGCGATGCGAGGTAAAATTTATACGGCAGTTTTTCTTGCAGTTCCACTTACAAAAGAAGATCTAGCTATAAAAAAACATGGCTATGAGGAACTTTATTCTACATTATCGCCGCATGCAAAACTTTCTTACGCTTACGGCGAAAATTCAAGTAACGCCGTCAACAAAGGTATTTCTGTTTCGTTTACTAGATCGTTGAATGAAAGTATTTCAAATTCAAACGGGACTTCTTCTAGTTCTACAGAAAGTAATTCGTGGGGTTCGAGTAGTAGTAGCGGTTTTAATTGGGGAAGTTGGAATTCGAGTAGCGGTTCATCGTCTAGCAGTTCATCCTCCTATACATCAGGCGTTTCGTTCAGTCATACCGTTTCAAACAGTGTAGGAACATCTGAAGGTAACACGGAACAGAGGGGAGAAACCTTAACGTTTGGGGTCTCAACAACAAAGACTTTAAATTATGAAAATAAAGGCGTTTCTATCTTGATGAAGAAAATAGAAGAGCAGATTAAACGACTGGATGTTTCCGAAGCTTATGGACTTTGGGAAAGTTGTGCATATTTTTTTTCAAACGATATTGCGACTTCAATGTTGGCAGCGACAACATACAAATCTTTGATGACAGGCGAAAACACTAACGTCGAAAGTGCACATATAAATTCTTGGAATAGTGCCATCGATAATCAAGGAGAGCAAATTAAAGAGATTATATCTCATGTGCAAAATTTGGTACACCCAAAAGCACCGCTTCAATTGTATGACGAATATTCTCAGCTGATTGTTACTCCTACGAGTTTAGTTAATGGTAACGAATTAGCTATGCTTTTGGGATTGCCAAGAAAATCCGTGTCGGGATTAGTAGTCCAAGAAATGGCGGAATTTGGACGCGACGTTGTTTATGAAAATAAATTGCCCAAAGTGGCATTATCTATAGGAAATATTTATCACATGGGAAGCGAAGAAAAGACACGCCCTGTAAAAATGGATTTAAAACTTTTTGCATCTCATTGTTTCATAACGGGTTCATCTGGCTCTGGAAAATCTTATGCTACATATAAACTTTTGGATTCACTTCTTTCGCTTGGAATAAAAATTCTCGTAATAGAGCCAGCAAAAGGTGAGTACAAAATGGTTTTTGGAAATCTTAATCAAGTAAATATTTTTACGACGGAACTGAATTCTTATCAACTTTTGAAGATAAATCCATTCCAATTTCCCGAAGAAATCCACGTTCTCTCACATATTGAACAACTTATGCAAATTTTTAATGCCTCTTGGGCTCTTTACTCAGCTATGCCAGCTATTCTGAAAGAAGCTGTAGTTTCAGCTTATGTAAAATGTGGATGGGATTTAAAAAATTCCATTTGGATAAAAGGAATTAGTGAAAGAAAATATCCCGTTTTTGATGATGTCCTTACAATTTTACCAGAGCTCATAGGAAAATCTGAATATTCTTCTGAAGTTCAAGGAAATTTTATTGGAGCTTTAGTAACCCGCGTAAAAGAGATGACTACAGGATTGAATGGGTTAATTTTTAAGGGTACAAACAATATCTCTACCGAAAAACTCTTTGATGAAAACACGGTAATAGATTTAAGTGAAGTCGGCTCTAATGAAACAATCGCATTAATAATGGGATTCTTGATTATGCAACTTGGCGAATATAGAAAGGCGCGTCGTAAATCAGGGTTTACTTCTGGACATGACAATGAACTTTCTCACGTAACAGTCTTGGAAGAGGCACATAATCTTTTAAAACGTACTAGCAAGGAGCAAAATCAGGAAGGTTCTAATATGGTTGGCAAATCTGTAGAAATGATTAGCAATTCGATAAAAGAAATGCGAACATACGGTGAAGGTTTTTTGATCATCGATCAATCACCATTGGCTGTAGATAGTTCTGTTATCGAAAATACTTCTACTAAAATAATAATGAACACGCCTTCAAGGGAAGCTTGCGAAGAATTAGGCAGTGCACTTTCGCTTAACGAAGAGCAAATGAAGGAACTTTCAAGACTTAACGTAGGAGTAGCTGCAGTTATGCAAAAGGGGTGGTTATCACCTGTGTTAATGCGTGTTGGACTCTGGGATTCCAAAAAGTATGAGGCAGAACTTCGTATCGAAAACCGGAAACGGATAATGCTTGTACGGTCGCGTTTAGCAGAAGAACTTTTCCAACAAATACGTATTCAAAAATTTTCTACTGCTCCGTTAGATGATATTATTCGTGCATCGTCCTTGACAGTTGACAGAAGAGCAGAACTCGAAGAAATTACGAATTTATACAGGTCTTTAAAAAAGTTTGGCAGTATGACAGAAGAAAAATTAGGGAAACTGTTTGTGGAAATTATAAATTGTGAAGGTCTCTTTGACATTATTCCACAAAATGGTATATGTACACCAGATGCTTTTATGGAAATTTTGTCTACAAAGGACGGTTATGAACAAGATGAGTTTATCGCTTCAGTCGAATTGGCGGTGAACGATTGGATTAAACGTATGGAAAAGGCACTTAATCAGTATATCTCTGTTAATGATACAGTTAAACGTTGTGCGCTTTGCTATATGGTGGCACTCAAATGTCAAACTGGACTGGATCATAGTTCTATCTTTGGGACTATTTATAAAATGAATCTTGAGGATACCTTAGATGAAATATTGAAACAAGGGGAGAGCGAAACTTGAAACATTTTGAAGGTACAAGTTCGGGAAATGTTGAAAGAACATCGCGCAATCAGATTTTAGCGATGCCAGAAGGGCGAGAATCTTCAAAAAATGCGGCAAATCTTGAACAAAGTGAAGGAAAAAAAAATAGTCCTGAGCAATCAAAGAATCATTTGACGGAAAAAGGATCAGCGACTGCTGAAAAATTAGGGATGTTAGACAAAAGCAATAGCAATGTCGAAGCCGCTAATCCTAGAAAACATCTGGGAGAAAAAATTAAAGATAGTGTAGTCAATATCAAAGGGAAAGCCAAAGATTGGGTGGAAAGTCTTAAACGTGGTAAAAATGATGAACCTGAGTCGACTTCTTCTAAGGTAAAAGAAGCGTCTAAAAATAAGGAAACATTTGAAGAGAAGAAAAAAGCTTGGGAAGATAGTATCAGGGTTCAACCAGAAGTCGGAAATAAAAAGAAGAGTGAGACGGGTAACAATAGTGACAATGGCGATAATAGAATTAGAGAAAGAGATCTTCCATCCGACCTGAGAGAAGCGGCTGAAAACCAAAATTTAAAAAATCAAGAAGCTGATAAGAAAAAAGACACAGAGCAGAAAGCCGAACATCAAGAAATTAAACGTAAAAAAAAGTTAGATATGGAGCGCTAAAAGACATCAAGCCTATTTTTTGTATATGGACGGAGGGATAAATTTTGCCGCACAATGTTAAACTTGTCAATAATCCGTATATGCAACGGTTGAGTATTTTAATAGATGGTAAAAGCCTTTCGCCTTACAGTAGTCTTTATCAGCATATGAATTCGCCATTTTATGAATGGTGCGATTGTATTCTTGACGACATCGGTAAACATTTCAATGGCGAAAGTTTTTCTTTGGAATTTTCATCCTCTGATGAAGAAATGAATGTTATGCAAGTTTTAGCGTCCTCTCATGATCTTTGTACAAACTATATTTCCTTGCCTTTGATTCGTGCAACTTCCACCTCAAAACGGCTTAGATTTCTTAACAGTCTTATTCGAGACAAGCAAATTTCTGACTATGCTTTTCAAAATTTAGATGCACTTTTTGTTTTGTCTGAAGAGCTTTCTTCTTTAGAAAATGATATTATGAGCTTAGATGTTAAAAATTCTTTCTGCAAACTCCAACCTCAAATAGTTTCCATGAAAAATTTTTCTCAGGTTAGTAATAAGCCGCGTGAAACTATATTTATTTTAACTAAGCGACAACTTTCGGCTGATAAATTAAAACTTTTCTCTAATGAAGAAGGTTTTTTGATACAAATATCAGATTCATTTTCACAAGAAATTGTATTTCGCGAAAAGATTGGTAGGTTATTTGTCTATCAAACTCGGCGTAATTTTTTAGATGAAGCTATTTTCAAATGTTTATTGTTTGTTCCATTGGTTCAGACTTTGCGAAAATGTGTTGCATCCTTTGCACCAGAAATAAAAAATCGATATAAGGAATTTTTTGAAGAGATTCAAAGTACAACGAATAAGATTATCCCTATTGCTGAAAGTAATACCATTGAACAAGGGCGAAGTGTGATGATCAAATTTGATAGCGATATTGAAGAGCTTCCCGTCGATATTGAGGATTTATGTTTTACCTATAGTCGGGAAGGCATTATTCGTTGCAATGGTCTTTTGGTGGAAGGACTGCGCTCAGGTTCTTGTAACATGTACATTCATAGAAAAGGTGAAAAAAACCCGAGTGCTGAAGTTTCTTTTAAGGTAATCAAAAGAAATCGTGTTCAAAAAATTATGTTTGAATATAAGAGTATAGAGCTTGCTGAAGGAAGCACCTACGCAGTTAGGTTTTCCGTTATGCCTTCAGATGCGGATAACATTGACAGCATTACTTGGATTACAACCAATCCTCAAATCGCATCTGTCGAAAAAGCTGTTCTCCAAGCATATAAAGCCGGTAGCTGTGATATTCGTTGTGTTGTGGAAAATGTCAGTTCGTCGTTCCGCTGTATAGTGAGACCTGTGTTGGTTGCCATAATTCCAGAAGAGGATACTTTAAGAATTGCCTGTGGAGATTCAAGGGATTTAAACATTCGCATAATGCCAGAAAATGCTATTGACGGACGACTTTTAGTGACTAGTATGGATATGCGCGTAGCAAATGTTGTTGGACAAACTGTGCATGGTGTTGGCAAAGGTAGAACTATCATTGTTATAGAGAATGAAAGTCATACATTAAGAAAGGAAATTCCTGTTGAGGTGTTTAAAAATAGTTTTTTAGGAGCGTTTTTCTCTGAAATGAAGAGAGTGGTTTTGAATGGGAAAAGTAGTAGGAATTGATTTAGGCACAACCTTTTCAGCTATTGCTTATGTAGACGAAAAGGGACAGCCTCAAATTATTGAAAATCGTCAGGGTAATCGAATAACGCCATCAGCTGTGTTATTTGGAGGCAAGAAACCCATTGTTGGAGAGAGAGCTAGGGAAAAAAGTGTTTCTGATCCCGGTAATTATGAATCTTTTGTAAAACGCCATATGGGAGAAAGAAATTACATATTTACAGCGCAAAACGGAGATACTTTTAATGCGGAAAGTGTTTCATCGCTCATACTTTCTAAGCTGAAACAGGATGCTGAATATAGATTAGGCGATAAGATAGATGGAGCGGTTATTACGGTTCCTGCTTACTTCAGTGACCCTCAAAGAAAATCAACTCAGGATGCTGCAAGACTTGCGGGGATTCCCGTTCTTGATATAATTAATGAGCCTACTGCTGCAGCCATAGCTTTTGGAATAATGAAAGATCTTAAACATCATCAAAGAATAATGGTGTATGATTTTGGCGGCGGTACTTTCGACGTTAGTATCTTAGACATAGACGAAGATCAGATAACAGTCATTGCAACAGATGGCAACCATAAATTGGGCGGATATAACATAGATATTGGCATTTTAGAATGGGCTAAAGAAGAAGCTGAAAGTGCGGGCTTTGATATTGAAAACGATCTTAAAGCGTTACAAGCACTTATGTTGCAGGCAGAGAAGGCTAAAAAAGAACTTTCTTTTGAAGACGAAACATCAATTACTATTTATATAAAAGGTGAAGAATTTTCTATCAATCTCGATCGCGAATATTTTGAAGAGCATTTTGTAAACGAAATTGTCGGACGTACTCTTAGTATAATGCAGAATGCTATCGATGCAGCCAATTTACAGTACAGTGACATAGACAAAGTGATTTTGGTCGGCGGTTCAACGCGTATCCCTAAAGTACGTTCAGAGATTGAGCGAGTTACGGGAATCAAACCTTCTGCTGAAGTGCATCCTGATGAAGCAGTGGCAATTGGGGCGGCTTTTCATGCAGTTGATGTAGCTCGTCGTAAAGCAGAAGGAACTTTTGATTCTGGCGTGGAATCTAAATCCGAAGAAACTTTATCCATTGACAAAGCAAGCTTACCTGTTCTTGACAAGAACTATACCTTCCGTGATGTTACGAGCCATGGCATAGGTATCGTGGCTGTAAGAGATGATGGTAGCTATTATAATTCCATTATAATGGAAAAAAATACGCCGATACCAAAGCGAATAATTAGAGACGACTATCAAACTGCAGCGGAAGATCAAGATGCCATTTTTTTACAGGTAACTCAAGGTGAATCTGAGGATTTGAAGTACACAATGATTCTTGGCGAAGCCGAATTAAAATTGCGTCCGCGTAAATACTTCGTTAAAATTAGAGTTATAGTTACATGTGATAGCGATGCCATTATCCATGTTCATGCTGTAGATTTTGATAAAAGTTTTGATAATGGTAACGGTACTCCACTGGGGGAGGTCAAAATAAATCGCGACAAATTTAACATGACGGAAGAAGAGTTGGTAGCGGAGGAGAAACGCCTTCATCGACTTAACATAGGTGATTAGCTTCATTCAGACGGAGGACATAGATGAAAGAATGGATTTGTTCTTGCGGACAAATAAATAACGGAAATTTTTGTCAGACCTGTGGGAAACCGAAAAGAAGTTTAGCTATTATGAAGATTGCGGCTAGAACAGATTCTGAAAAAGATTCTAATTCTAATAAAAACGCTGAAAAAGAACCTCCTGTCACAAGAAAAAAAGCTAGGCAGTTCGATACTGATAAAAAATCGAGCGAGAAAAAAGTATCTATCATACCACCATCTGCTCCAAGCGAAAAGTTTACACGTAGAATTCCTCCCCAGCTTTATGTTGACGATGAAGGTTTATTTAGTAGCTTTATGAAAGACCCGCAGGAATTCTTAATAAAACGAAAAGATATTTTAGTGAAAGCATTGGTTTTTTTTCTAATTTTCATAGTAACCAGCTACGATTTTAGAAACATAGGTTCCAGCAATGTGCCGTACTCTCCAATTATAACGCAGGGAACAAAGCCAAAACCCAATGCATCTTCTCAAAATATTCCTGAAGTTCGACCGTACAAGTTACCTTCAAAATCGGATATGCATAATGTAAGTTCAGATTTGTCTCTTGGCGCGATATGTTTAGGCGATAATCTAGATAAAGTACACTCCTTATTGGGAAAGGAAGGTGCTATCCGTGACAATCAAGATGGATTTTTACGATATGATTATCCGGACGTTGAAGTTGTCGTAAAGAATAACGTAGTTGAGGCATTGGTATCAAAAACATCTAATGTTGACACTAAACGCGCACTTCATCAAGATTCTACCAAACAAGAAGTTATCTCAACATATGGACGTGATTATGAACTTAGTGAAATAAATGGAAACACCTTATTGGAATATCCTTTCGTGTCTGAACATGAAAAAAAATCTTTATTGCGGTTTGCATTAAAAAATAACGTTGTAGAGTACATAAGCGTTAGAACTTTAAGTGATGAGAAGGTAACCTCTGCTCAGAAAGAAGATGTTGCTGTCCAAACTTTTAGGTTATACTGGGATCAATTAAATATAAGGGAGTTTTCTAAAGCTTATGATATGATGACAGGTGTACAACAAAACCGTATGGGAGAATTTGAAAGCTATCGTAGTGGCTATGCTGATATGATAGAAAATAAGTTGACAGATTTGAAAGTCATTGAAAAAAGTGATAATATAGTTCGCGTTTCATATACATTACAAGCCAAAGACCGTATCAATGGAAAAATAAAAGTACAGATTTTTCAAGGGAACGGCATTTTGATAAAATCAGGTGATAACTGGAAGATTGATAGTTTGGAAGCAAAACTTACTCGAACTTTTGATGAATAATAGGAGTTTATCAGATGAGTAAAAATGTAACTGGAATTGTGGACTATTACCAAAAGTTTCGTCTCGATAGAAATCTTAAAACGGAGGAAATTCTGAAACAGCTTAGATCAATGCAGGGGCAACGTATGAATCAGGCTTCTATGAATCCCTTTGACCGTGAGCAACAGGCTGAAATTGAAGAAGACCTTAATGCATTTTCAGAGGCAATAAAAACTTTTGAAAGTAACAGAGATAAGTACGATAGAGAACTGGACAAAGCTTACAGGGAAGGTAAAATAAGCGAAGAGGAACAAAAAGCTGCAAGAGATTTTCTAGACAAACTTGACGAAATGTTAAAAATAAAAAATTACAATGGTGTTGTGAAAAATTGTAAGGAAGCTCTGAGCGAAAATGTAAAAGATGTCCGCTTATATCACTATCTTGCTATGGCGAATTATGGATTAAATAATATGCAACAAGCATTCATATCCATAACGCAAGCACTTACAGAATTTCCTAACGATTTCCAATCGCTTTGTTTTGGCGCTCGATATTCTACTGAGGTTGCCGCTTACGAATGTGCACAAGGTTACCTCAATAGGCTGTTTGAAATTTCTCCTAACAACCCTATTGCCATCGCGGAGCAATGTTATCTTTACGAACATATGGGTAATGAGGCGCTTGCGTTTAAGTTAATTGACGAATATTTACAAAAAAATCCTAACGATTCAGATTTTCGTCGTGCTTGTGCTTACGATTTAATTACACTTTCACATACTTGCTATGTTGAAGACCCTTCAACGGGTTCAATGCTTATTGCCAGCCAAGAGGCTTACGAAAAATGTCTGGCTATTTGCAGTAAAGCTGCTGAAATTTATCGTGACGATACAACAGTTTTCGTTTTGGAGAATGCAAAATATTTTGGAAAAACAGAATACAATAAAGCGAATCTTCGAGATACGGCGGTGCTTTTAGTTGGATCGTTATTTTATCTTATGCCGGGTGTAATGTTTCTTTCTTCAGGTCCCAATCCTGCTACTGGAATGATGATTACAATAGGAGTACTTTTATTTTACAGTGGTATTCGTTTAGCTCAAGTTAGTTTTCGCCCGTACTGGCAGATTAACAAATTTTATTTGACAGGAAGACGCGAGAGAAGTGAGCGATTTTATATCAAGATCGGATCCATTTTTGCTTGGTATTTAAAATGGAGTTTCAAGATCAGTTTATTATTAGTCGCATTCATTTTTGCAATGATGTGGGAGTCTTCACGGTCTAGCCGAAGATGAAATTTTGCTAAACAAATAAAAAATTACAATCCTGATCTTAGCTTAGATTGGGATTTTTTTAATCCAATTTTTGAAGAAAGAAGTTTGTAACAATGGCAGATATTGATTCATTTCTCTGCTAGTTAAATCGTTTACAGTGTTTGAAAATCCTGATATATTGCGTATGAAAAATATCAATCGGAGAAATAAAGTTGAAAGGAGAATTCAGCGTGAGCAACAAAACGATTATGAATCCAAACTTTGCGGTGGCTACCCAACTTAATCCGCACGCTACGGTGTCGCTCAGCTTGCCGAAAGGAACAAAATTAATCGCCAAGTACGTTGTAAAAAATCATCTCGACGTTATTTCTGGTGAGGCGGACATTTACGTTTGCGAATACAATGGCGCAGAGTACGTCGCAAAAATTTACAATCGCGTTGACGCAGTGAAGGCTGACGTTATCGAAGCTTTAAAGAAAATTAATTCGCCGTACGTCGCAAAAATTTTTGACGTAGGAACTTACGAAGGACGCCCCGTCACAATTTTGCCTTACTACAAATTGGGAAGTCTTCAAGGAAAAATTTTTTCTCTCGCGGAATTAAAACGAAACATCATTCCCTGCGTGAACACTGCACTAAAACTTTTGCACGAAACTGGAATTTTTCACAAAGATTTAAAGCCTGCCAACATAATGCAACTGGAAAATGGAAAAGGCGTCGCGCTAATTGATTTTGGAATCAGCTCATTAAAATCTGGAAATGCAACCGCAATAGTGACGAACACAGGAATAACTTTTAGCTACGCAGCCCCAGAAACTTTTCCACCAAAATTTTTGTACCTTAAAGAATCGGATTACTACTCACTTGGTCTCACTTTATACGAATTATTTTGCGGGCATCTTCCCTACGCAAATTTAACGCCCGAAGAATTAGAACGGACTTTAACGATAAACGCTTTGCCTTACCCCGCCAATATGCCGGTGGAGTTGAGAGATTTAATAACGGCTTTAACTTATGGCGACATCAGTAAACGAAAAAATCTTAAAAATCCTAATCGGCGTTGGACTTATGACGAAGTCGAAAAATGGCTCGCGGGAAAAAATCAATCTGTTCCCGGACAGACGGCGTACAATAATTGGGGCGGCGCGGTTTATAAATTCAATGGAAAAAATTACGACGACATAGATAGTTTAGCGTTGGCGTTGGCTGAAAATTGGAGCAAGGGCAAATATGATTTTGAACATCAAATTCTTTCAAGATTTTTCAGCGCGCACGATACAGAAATTGCGCGAAATTGCATTGACGCTGAATTTGAACGTAACAAGAATAAAAATTCCGGCAAAACTTTTTTCAATCTGATATACAAACTTTCGCCGAGCATGGAAGAATTTTTTTGGAAGGGAAAATTTTATCAGTCGCTTAAAGAATTTGGTCAAGAAATTTTGTCAAGCTTGCGTCGCGCAGATATGAGTAACCAAGAATTTTGGGACGACGTTTTAGCTAACAAGTTAGTTTCGCGCTACTTGGAAATTCATTCGCAAGAAAAAAATTTTGTCGATGCGGTAAAGTCGCTTGAGAATACCAACGCGGACAGGAAAGACGATTGCCTGAAATATTATCGCTTCGCTTATTATTTAATTGGTGGCGCGGAATTGCAGGTTGATGGTAAAACGTTTTCGTCTGCTGATGAACTTGTCGAATATATAAATCAGTTGCTTAGCGTGTCCGCAGAAAATTTTCATGCGTTTTGTTTAAAGCTGATGGATAAAAATTACAAGTTGACTGAAGAATTTGAGGCGTGGTTAATCGCGTTGGGGAATCGCAGTAATCTGGAAAGCTGGAAAAAATTTTTGAAAGCGAGTTGAAAATTTATGTCGGGTCCTAAGTGTTCAAGTTACAGCGTAAGTGATGTACAAAGGCGCAGGCTTGAAGAGGAACGTCGACGCCGTGAAGAGGCTGAGCGCAAGCGTCGTGAAGAAGAACGCCGTCACCGTGAAGATGCTGAGCGTAAACGTCGCGAAGAAGAACGCCGCCGCCATGAGGAAGAAAAGCGCAAGCGTCGCGAGGAGGAAGCAAGGCAATCACGTATTAGGGAGTCAGATAACATCCAAGACGAATTTTCCGCAAACTTTAAAGGTTTTCAGTCGAAAAAAAATATTTCTGTTGAACCGTCAACGGAAAATTTTGATGGACAAAAATTTTTTGAGCGCGTAAATTTTTTGTTGACGGATTTGCGTTTGCCCGTGACTTTGCGGGAGAGATTGACTGCGGCTAAGGAAAATTGCGGCGACAAAATTTTGATTGAAGTCTCCGTTAAACCGTTGTTTAAGGAGTGCGAAAAATTTTTTAATCTGTACGAAAAAATTTCTCCGTTGCTTATGGATTATGAAATTCTCTGTGGCATGGCGAAAGAGTCCGTGAAAAATTTTTCGGTGGAGGAAAGTTCAGTCGCGCAGATTGAGTCGGAGATTTTGCGCTTGCGTGAAAAAATTGCGCAGGACGATGAACGGGAGTACATTGACAAATGCCTTGATGAAGTCATGCGCGATATGGGCTACGACGTTATCGGAACCCGTGAAGTTACGAAGAAAAGCGGTAGTCATTTTCGGCAGGAACTTTTTTCTTACGCGGACGGCACGGCGGTCAACGCAACTTTTAAATCTGACGGCAGCATTACAATGGAATTGGTCGGGCTCGACGATAACGACAGACCGCCCGATCCTGCCGAGAGTAAAACTTTGGTGGAGCATATGGAAAATTTTTGCGACGACTTCAGCGAATTTGAACGCAGGCTTGCCGAAAAAGGCGTCATTAGCAAAAAAATTTCACACTTGCCGCCGAGTGAAGAGCATGCAAAAATTATAAACGTCGAGAAATTTGAAACAATACGCGACGTGAAACACATGACGCGCAAGCATCGTTCGACGTCTACACCACGTGTTAAACAAGTAAGGGATGCTGATGTAGGAGCATCAGATTTTTTGTGTAAATTGAATCCGAAATTCAGTATTTACAAGGCCTTGATTTTCTAAGTTAAAACAAAATTTGGGACAGTC